>JAZGJJ010000092.1 GCA_036482575.1 Thermodesulfobacteriota bacterium | reverse complement strand
GATCGGTACAGGGACAAGCGTCCCCTCTACTTTTTCTTCTTCGCTTCCCCTTCCGGAACCACCTTACCCGCGGCCACCTCCCTCAAGGCCGTTACAACGGCCCTGTTGTTGGACTTTACGAACGGAGTCGCGCCCTTCAAGAGCCTCCTCGCCCTCTGCGCGGCGAGATGGACGAGCGTAAAGCGGCTCGGGACCTTCTCAAGACAGTCTTCAATTGAAATCCTTGCCATTAGCGATACCTCCTTATACGGTTACCATCCGGCTATCGGGCGCCGCCACCTACCCCCCCGCCCCCTTGCGCGGCAACCCCTTTTCACACGTTGAAAAGCTCTTTAACCTTCGCTGCCCGTCTTTTCTCTCTCGCCCTCTCGGCGGCCACTATCGCCTTAAGCTCCCCGAAGGCCTTATCGAGGTCGTCGTTTATTATTATATAGTCGTAGCCCCCCGCCCTCTTTATCTCCCCGATGGAGGCTTCGAGCCTTTTCTCTATGTCCTCCGGGGCGTCCTTGCCCCTTCCCCTGAGCCTCTCCCTGCACGCCTCGACCGAGGGCGGCAGGACAAAGATATAAACGGCATCGGCGAGTCTCCCCCTTATCCGCTCCGCGCCCTGGACGTCTATGTCGAGTATGACGTCCAACCCCTCGGCGAGGAAGGTTTTGAGGTCTTTTTCGCTCGTGCCGTAACGCTTCCCGTGGACCTCGGCGTTTTCGATGAACTCGCCGCGGGCCTCCATCCCGTCGAAGACCCCTTCGTCCACGAAACGGTAGTCCACGCCGTCGGTCTCGCCGGGCCTGGGCTTCCTCGTGGTGTAAGACACAGAATGCCTTAAATCCGGGAAAAAGTCAACGGCCATCCGTCTGAGCGTCGTCTTCCCCGCACCCGAGGGGGCGGATAGTATAAAAGGTGTTCCTTCCATTATATCGTCTCCGGCGGCTCCACTCACTCTATATTCTGTACCTGCTCCCTTATCTTCTCAAGCTCCCCTTTTATCTCCACCACGGTATGCGCCATATCCGAATCGCTTATCTTCGAGCCGATGGTGTTGGCCTCCCTCAAGATCTCCTGGCAGAGGAAGTCGCACCTCCTGCCGACGGGCTCCTCGAGGCCGAGATACTCCCTGAAACGCGCCAGGTGGCTATTAAGTCTCGTAATCTCCTCGGTGACGTCCGACCTCTCGGCAAGGAACGCGGCCTCCTGAAGGATTCTCGCCTCGTCGACGTTCCCGCCCCCCCACTTGCCGATAAGCTCTTCCATCCTCTCTTTAAGGGTCTGCCTGTAGGCCTCGATAAGCTCCGGGGCGTGCGCCTCTATCCCGCCCACCATCCGTTCGACGGCGTCAAGCCTCGCCTCCACGTCCTCCTTGAGTGCTGCGCCCTCGGCCCCCCTCATCTCCAGGAGTTGGTCCAGCGCACGGCCGAGTCCGTCCTTAAAGTTTCTCCAGTCGCCCTCGAGGTCGTCTTCCCTTCCGGAAGAGGTAAAGACGTCCTTAAGCCTCATTATAAGCGGCAGGTCCACGTCCCCTTCGATGCCGAGCCCTTTCTTGATCTCGGCCGCGGCGTCCATATAGCTTCGAGCGAGAGGAAGGTTCGGCTTAAGCTCCCCCGCGCCACCTCCCTCCGAGGTCACGGAGACGAAGAACGACCCCCTCGACGCCCTCTTCTTCAGCTCGTCCCTCAGCCTGAACTCAAGGGCGGAGAACCTCTCGCCCAGGCGGCACTTTATATCAAGGGAACGGTGGTTAAGGGACTTTACCTCCACGGAAAAATCCTCTTCCCCTATGGAAAAGCCGCCCCTGCCGTAGCCGCTCATGCTCTTACACATTTCCGTACACCTTTCTTTACCCGCACGTTTTTTTGAGCCCTTCGGTAACCGCCTCCAGGAGCTCACTGGGGCCGACCGTTGCCGTACCCACCTTGCCCACCACTACTCCGGCGGCGAAGTTTGCGAGCACGGCGGCCTCCTTGAAGCTCGCACCCGAGGCGAGCGCGAGCGCAAAGACGCCTATCACCGTATCCCCCGCGCCGCTTACGTCGAAGACCTCCCGGGCCACGGTCGGGATATGGGTCTCCGAGCCGTTCTCGAAAAGGCTCATCCCGTGCTCCCCCCTTGTAATAAGGAGCGCCTCGCAGTCGACCCTGTCCATAAGCGCCTTCCCCGCCCTCTTAAGGCTCCGGCCGTCGGCTATCTCGATAGCCGAGGCAAGGGAGGCCTCCCTGTTGTTCGGGGTAATCGCCGTTACGCCGGAGTAGTAGTCGAAGTGCTCGACCTTGGGGTCCACCACGACCGGTTTCTTGAGACGCCTCGAAAGCCCGACGACCTCACCTACGAGATCCTTCGTTACGAGCCCCTTCGAGTAGTCGGATATAAGGACGACGTCCGTGGACCTTACGGCCTTCTTTATGTGCGAGAGGACCTTTTTCGTTACGGCGGGTCCGAGCGTCTTCTTGCTCTCCCGGTCGAAACGGACGACCTGCTGGCTGTGTGCTATGACGCGCGTCTTTATGGTCGTGGGCCTCCTCGGGTCCACCACCACGCCGCCGGTGGCCATGCCGCCGGCCTTCAGCTTCTTTACGAGTCTCCTGCCGTTCCCGTCGCCGCCCACCACGCCCACGACGGCACACACGCCGCCCAGGCTGTTGATATTGCCGGCGACGTTGGCGCTCCCACCGAGGAGGATGCTCTCGTCGGTGACCTCCACCACTGGTACGGGGGCCTCCGGGGATATGCGGCCCACCTTGCCCCAGATGAAGTGGTCCACTATAAGGTCGCCAATGACGAGCACGCGCGCCTTTTTGAACCTGCGGACCAGGGCCCCGGCCCTCTTTATGTTAAGAAGTTTTCTCATATCAGACTAAATTATATACCACATGTCCCCCGGTCAGCGAAAGCTATATATTACGAACTCGCGCCCCTTCTCGCCTTTGAAGCTCTTAATCTCGGAGAGGTATTTTCCCTCCCCGGCCTCGAAGCCGGATAGGTACTCCGCGAGCCTGTGCCTGTAGCCGGCCAGGTACTTAGCGCCCCGTTCCTTCCCGTACTCCACGACCTCTTCCATCTCCCCGGCGCGCAGCGTAACGTGCCTGCCTTCGGCATAGAAGACGACTATGGGCTTCCTCGACAGAATGGCCGCCCCTATACCCCCGTTCTCGCGCAGCCAGTTACCGGCGACCTTCTCCGTCAGGTGGTGCGCCTTGAGCGTGGTTATGCCCGTTACAAGCTGGGCCACGACAAGAAAAGCTATCAGCTGCGGCACGGCGGCCGCCCTCCCGCGTTCCCGGAGCCACCTCTCGACATAAACGAACCCCGCCGCTGCAAGGGGCATCCCGGCCGGCATGAGATGGCTGAATATCCTCCGGCTCGGGTTGACGAACCCGTACATGACCCAGAAGGTAACCAGTATACTCAGGAAGAAGTACTCCGTGTGGGTAAAGCCCTCCCTGATACGCCTGTAGAACCAGTAAACGAAGAACACGAAGAAGGGAACGGAGAACGACTCGGGAAGGTGCTCGAAGAGCCGGTAGAACTTTAGCCCGTAGCCTTCGCTCTTCGCAAGGTCCATCACCGGCTTTAACGAGCCGAGAGAGAGGTCGCCGGAAAGGGCCGTTCCCTCCGCCTCGGTGAAAAGGAAGAGGTACGGCACGCTCATAAGCAAAAGGAGCGCCAGCGCAAAGAGGGCGAAGCCGGCCCTCCTTCCCCCCCTCCACACCTCTCCCCGGAAGGTATAGAAGAATACCCACGCGGAGATGATAGTCCATAAGACGATGCCGCCGGGCCTTGTCAGGGAGGCAGTAACGGAGAAGAGGGCGGCAAGGGCTATCCACCCCGCCCTCCCGGTAAAGACGGCCTTGAAGCCGCACAGCACCACCATGAGTAGTAGAGCCCCTCGGTCAACGGCTCCGCCGCGTAACGCATCATATACGGGTGGACCGTAACCATAAAGGCGGCGTAAAGCCCCGTCCTCTCTTCATAGACAAGGTTTGCCAGATAAAAGCAGAGCGGTATTACGAGGGTGCCGAAGAAGAGCGAGATCGCCCGCCCGGCAAGTTCGTAGTCGTGGAACACCGGATAGACGAGGTTTAAGAGAACGGGGTAGAGCGGACGCCTCTTCCAGTTCAGCCCTTCCAGCCAATCGCCCTCTTTGAACCCCATGGCCATCTGGACGTAATCGAAGGTGTCCGTGGAGATGGCGACCGCGGCAAGGAGGAGGTATAACCTGATAGAGAACCCCACGGCCGTAAGGAGCAGGAGCCACTGGAAGGTGGAGAGGTTCTTTGAAATATCCACCGCCGCGTCAGACCATCGCCGCGCTATAATGCCCGCCCCCTTCACCTGTCCTCTTGCGACGCCGTGCCCAACCCCCACGCCGCCGGGCACCCGGCAAGGTGCCACCCTATGAGGGTGGAGTAGAGCTTGAGTCTCCGCCGCGCCGTGACCGAGGTAAAGAGGGTAACGACGTTATGTAGAAGACTGAGAAAGGTGCCGAGAAAAAGTTTTACGAGAAGTCCGCCCCGGAGCGCCATCCTCTCCGGGGCGCTCCCGTGCTTTTCAAAAAATTCGTACCGTGAGCGCCAGTACTCGACCCTGGCGCGGGTGTTCACCCTCTCCGCGCTCCCGCCCCCGGCGTGGTATACCTCCGCGCCGGGATGGAAGAAGACCCGCCAGCCCCCCTCCCTCATCCTCTTGCACCAGTCGGTCTCTTCGAGGAAAAAGAAAAACCTCTCGTCCAGCGGGCCGACCCCGTCTATGGTCTCCTTCCTTACGGCCATGCAGGCGCCTATGACGGACTCCACCTCCACGGGCTCCTCTATATTATGCTCCTTTCCGGGATAGCTCTCCGGGAAGAGACGGCGAAGGAGGCTCTTATTCAAGAGCTCGGTAGCGAGGGTGGGTATGTTGGCAATGGAGTTCTGTTTGGTGCCGTCAACGTTCAGGAGTTGCGGTCCGCATACGCCGACGTCAGGGTTCTCGTCCATAAAGCGCGTGAGGGTCTCGAGGGAACCGGAGGTGAGGACGGTGTCGCTGTTCAAGAGTACAATGTGGCGGCCCGCAGCCCGCTTGAGCGCCAGGTTGACCGCCCCGGCAAAGCCGAGATTCACATCGTTCTCTATCAATTTTACATCTGGAAAATTTTTCTTTACCGCCTCCGGGCTTCCGTCGGTGCTGCCGTTATCGACCACCCACACCTCGAAGTTATCCCCCACGACGGTCCCGTAAACCGACCCGAGGCACTTAAGGAGCATCTCTTGCGCGTTCCAGCTTATGATTATTATCGACATGTCCATAGGCATGGAAACCACCCGCGGCCTTTTTCAACACCCGCCGTCCCGGCGCATGAAAACATCCGTATACGTTATCACGGAGCTTTCCTTAAAAGGTTTTAAACCCCCTCCCTCTATCGCGTATAGGGTGTAGCCCTTATTAGAAAAATATCCGAGAATAGCCGATACCGTGCCCCCAAGTTCAGCCAATTCCAGGGGATGGAGCGAAAGCAGGACATCGGGGCCATTTTCAAGAACACACTCCATCCCTTTAATCGCCAGCGTCTCGGCGCCTTCTATGTCCATCTTTATAAAGGCCACCTTCCCGGCGGTCTCCCCGTCTATGCACCCGTCAAGGGTATCCGCCGGCACGTCGAAACTTATAGACTCGCCGCCCCTGTGTGCCGCCGAGAAGGTGGCAAAGCCCCGGGTAGAGACCGGCATCGACAGCGTCAAAGTCTTCCTGCTGTCGGAGACGGCCACACCCTTAACGGTTATGATACCCTTCAGGTCTTCGTTAAGCGATACGTTCCTGCGAAGCCTCTCAAGGCTCGGGGGCACGGGCTCTATCGCCACGACCCTTCCCTTCCTTGGAGCCAGCACCCCGGCCGCAAGAAGAGAGAAGTAACCCACGTTAGCCCCGAGGTCGAGAAAGACCGCACCCTCGGGCTTTTCGAAAAGCGCCGAGCGTATAAGTTCCGAATTCCTGAGTTCGAAAACACTATCCACCATCACGTCCTTCTCGATAGTACTATACGGACTTAGCTCCATCCGGAACCCGTACACATTCTCCAGCACAACACGCATATCCCGCGGAGGCAGGTAGCGCAAGAGCTTCCGTATATACTTTTTTCGCGGGGTAATACCGGTACCGTCCCTCCTCGCTATCCCCACAAGCCCCTTTACCATCCGCTCGCGCAGCGGGTCGGGCAGGAGTTCTATCGTGCTTTTGAAAAAACCACCCATCCAATATCCTTATCCTTACCTTTTTCCGAGAGCGGCCAATTCTAACGGGTCGCCTTAATAGTCCCTCACACCCAGTGGTCGAGCTTCTTCCCTATAATCTCTTCAAGCCGTTTATTGTGGGGCTTGAAGTGCTCGACGAGCCACCGGCGCGTCTCGAGCCCCATCGCCGGACTCTTCCGTATACCGGAGAGCCCCTTAACAACGGAAGCCCTGTCGTCTTTCGAGAAGATATTTTTCAGCAGCAACCGGCCGTTCGTTGAAAGGGCGCGCCGCCACCTCATGGGCCTCGCCGGGTTCTCCGGGGAATGGTCCAGCCCGCCGCACTCTTCCGGGTCGGCACCCAGGAATTCGCAAACCTCCCTCATGACGGCCTCGGGCCTCTCGCATATATCCTCGAACATCAGCACCTTTAACCTCTCGGCGGGAAAAAACTTAAGGTAGTATTCCATCTGTTGGGCGTAATAACCGCAGTCGAGGTATGTCCTGAAAACCTTACACACGCCGGACGCCCTTGGATGGAACTCCCTTTCATAGTTTGCCCTCCTTTCGGGGTCTCTAAAATCGACTCCGTTCCGGATACGCTCATAGTCGGCCGTTATTCCGTCCTCGAAGCTCAACTGTTCCCAGCCCCGGCGATAGTACATCCACCAGTGCGACAGGGCCCTGTCTACGGGGTTCCTTACGGGTATCAAAAACCGCGCCTCCGGGTTTATGGAAAATATGCGCTCCGGAACGTAGTAGTGGTAGAGGTTGCGGATATTGCTCTCGCCGAGAAGCTTTTCTCCCTGCCATTTATTGAAGTACTTCTCCCAGTAAAAATCGAGCCCCTTTTCGTACTCCTCGTCATCCTCCAAAAAGTCCGGCGACTTCGGGTCGGACATGAGTATTTCCGGATGCCGGCCCAGCCACGCATGCAGCGACGTCGTCCCGCACTTCTGCGCGCCGGGCATGAGGAAATCGGGGAACACTTCCTTCCTTTTCAAATCTACTCCTTCCTCTCGAACCATTTATCTCACCCCCAGTGGTCGAGCTTTTTCCCTATAATCCCTTCAAGCCGTTTATTATGGGGCCGGTAGTGCTCGGCGAGCCATTTCCGCGTCTCCGGCTCTATCCGCGGCTTACCACGAAAGGCTTCAAGGCCGGAACTCATGACGTCCTTTACCGCATTCATGGAAAACCTCTTTACGAACTCCCGGAACACGCGTTTCCGCTTAAGGGGTTTTCCCGTGTTCTCCATGGAGTAGTCGAAGTCCTCGCACTCGCCTGGGTCCACCCCGAGGAACTCGCAGGCCTCCGTGGTGACGGCCTCCGAGTCTGCACAGAGGTCCTCGAAAAGTATTATCTTGAACCTCTCCCGCGGGAAAAATCTCAGGTAGCGCTCTATCTGCTCGGCGTAGTATCCGGCGTCTATGTACAGCCTGTAGGGGTCCTCCAGCCTCTCCGTAACCTTTTTTTCATAGGCCTCTATCTCCTCGGGCGTACTCATCGTAAGGCCCTTACTTATGCGCCCGTAGTCCTTTTTTACTGCGTCCTCGAAAAGAAGCGCGTCTCTCCTGCGCCGGTAGTGCATCCACCAGTGGGAGAGGGCCCTATCTATGGGGTTCCGGAGCGAAAGTATAAAGCGCGCGTCCGGGTTAACCGAATGTATCCGCTCCGGGACGTAAGGGAAGTAGAGGTTCCCCACCCTGGCGTCGCCCGTGAGCCTTTCCCCGTTCCACCCGCCGAAGTACTCCTCCCAGTAGAAGTCGAGCCCCTTCTTATACTCCTTCTCGAAAAACCTCGGCTCCTTGGGGTCGGACATGAAGATTTCCGGATGCTGACGCAGCCACGCGTAGAGCGACGTGGTCCCGCACTTTATAGCCCCGAGAATGAAAAAATCCGGGAAGACCTCTTTTCTCTTCAAGGCCGCTTCTCCTTCAGGGCGCGCTCCTTTCCGAGAATTTCGGCAAGAACCTCTTCGAGCACCCTGCCGGTATTTTCGAGAGAGTACTTCTCCGCCACCCTTAGCCCACCCCTTATAATGCCCTCCCTGAATACCCCGTCCTTCATAATCCTCTCCACCCCGTCGGCTATGGCCACGGGTGAGCGGACGGGCACGAAGCAGGCGTAGTCGCGTGTCTCGTCGAAGTTCATGTACGAGCCGACCTCGGTGAGCACGCACGGGATGCCCGAGTTCATGGCCTCAAGCGCGGGCAGGCCGAAGCCCTCGCCTTCGAGCGACGGGGCGAGCAGCATGTGGCCTTCCCTGTAAAGCTCCCCCATCTCGTCCTCGGAGAGGTCTTTGAGGTACCTGTCCACCACTCCACTCTTTTTCTCTATCTCCGTCTCGGGCGTATAAGAGACCCTCGTGAGTTTCACGTCCACGCCTTTCGCCTTAAGGATGGCCACGGCCTCGATCACGTCCGGCACCCCCTTGAACGTAACATCGTACGGGGCCACGGAGATAAGGTTGAACGGGCCTCTTTCAAAACCCATCGGGCCGCCACCGGGATGAAACGCTTCCCCGTTCACACCGTACGGGACTAAATAACAGTTCTGCGAATATCTCTTTTCTATCTCCCTCTGGATGTTCCTGGAAGTGGCTATCTTATAGGTCTTTAATTTGTATATATCGTCGACCTTCCTCTTCTTGTTCATATACGAGAGTCTCTTAAAGGAATACCTGAGCGGCGAGTTCGCGTACCGGGGCGGCACCGCCCTACCGCTTATCCTGTCTTCGAGGTCGACGGCCTGTACGCCCTGCGAGAGGTGGCATACGGCAACCCCTTTCTCGTTCAAGCTGCTGGCCTCAAGGACGTCCTTGGGGGTGGTGGCCACCGCTACATCCGCATGGGGCAAATCCCTGCAACCAAGCCCGACCACCTTTATGGGCCTGACCCCAAAGAGACTGTAGCCGTAAGGGTCCATGGTGAAGATGTTCGCATCGTGGCCCCGGTCCCTCAAAAGCTTTACGTGCTGGAACATAGCCTTGACTCCGCCGGTAAGCCCGCAGCGCTTTATAAGGTAGTTGACCCTCATCCTGTCCGTCACCTCACACCCTCCACTATTATCGTCCTCGACGTAAGCATATCGAAGCTGTTTACACCCTCGCCAAGCTCTCTGTTCTCCTCATAGAGCTTGATGTCCTTACCTCCTCATGCATTGAGCCCGCCCAGCGCCTCCATAATCTCGGTGTAGTTCCTCTCCCAGGGATACTCTTCCATTGCCTCCCTCGCCTTCTTCCCGGCCTCCGTCCTTTTAGCCTCGTCAAAGAACCAAGCGATTTTTTCGGCAAGCGTGTCAGCGTCCCTCGGGTCGTCAACGACAAAACCGTCCACCCCGTCAGTGACAAGCTCCCCCGCGCCGTTAAAGCGGGTCGTTACGACCGGGAGCCCGCTGGCCATGGCCTCCATGCATACCCCGGCGCACGGGTCGTAGAACGTCGGGTGTACGAATATGTCGGCGGCAGCAAAGAAGCGCTCCGGCTCCGCGGCCCTGCCGACGAAAATTATCCTCTCCCCGCACCCCTCGGCCGCAGCCAGCCTCTCGTAGCTTCCCCTGCTCTTCCCCTTGCCCGCCACGATAAGCCTGAACGGAATATCTACCTTCCCCTTCAATTGCCCCGCGGCACGGATAAGACAAGACAGCCCCTTCAGCCTGAAGTTATTGGCCATAAAGAGTATCACCACTTCCTCATCCCCTATACCGTACCGCCCTCTTATCTCTTTACCGCGTTCACCCCTGTCCTTCGTGTTGAACTTCTCCAAGTCCACGCCGTTATAGACCACCCTTATCGAACCAACGGGGAAGTCGTGATACTTTACTATATGGGCCTTTACCATATTGGAGTTCGGGAGCACGAGTTTTAATCTACCACCTCCGTAGAGCCGCCTGTCTATAAAGAAACGTATGTGGTCTCTCGGGGTAAGCTTCCTGAACAGCCGGTAGAGCCCCCTCTCTACGGGACTGTCGAGGGAGAGGAGGTTCTGCGAGGAAAAAACCGTCTCCGTACCACCGCCGGAGATAAGGACGTCCACCTCCCACGAGCCGCCGAAGCCGATGACCGCGTCGAACTCCCCGTCGCGGAGAAGTCTTGAGCTGTTCCGCGCGAAGGTAAGGGCCCTAAGGGACCTGGGAACGCTTATAACCGGAACCTTATGGAGATGGAGTCCTTCTATCTCGCCGTCGCCGCCATCAAACGAAGTCGAGAAGACGTGCACCTCGTGACCGCCGCCGAGGAACTGAGTAGCCAGGCTGTTTGCGTATACCTCGCCGCCCCCCTTCGCTATCGAAAAGCTTTCTATATTAAGCGCTATCTTCAACGTGGGGAACCCTTCTTCCTTTCGAGGAGACTCTCGTAGAACCCCTCGATCGCCGCGGCCTGCCCGCCTACGGAAAAATCATTGACCGCCTTCTCTCTCCCCCGCGCTCCCATGGAGATCCTGAGACCCTTCTCACGGGCAAGCCGGACCATAAGCTCCGAGAGCTGCTCCGCGTCATCGAAGACAAAACCGTCTGCGCCTTCCTCTATCATCTCCGGCAGCATGCCGGTCCTGCTTGCAAGGACCGGCTTCCCCATGGCCATTGCCTCCCGCATCGCCCTGCCCGTACCGTCGGAACCGGCCATGAGGAAGACGAAGATGTCCATGGCGGCCAGGATGTCTTCATACCTTTCGGTGAAGTAGCCGGGGACTATGACCTTATCCTCGAGCCCGAGCTTATCTATAGGCTTATGGACCGTTTCATCTATATGGCTGCTCCTCCCGACGAGAAGGGCCTTCAAGTTCGGCACCTCCGCCGCCGCCTTTGAGAACGCCTCAAAGAAGGTCTCCATCCGCCTGTACCTCTGAAACCTCGCCACCACCCCCACGACCATGTCGTCAGCGGCTATGCCGAGCTCCTTCCGCATGTCGGAAAACTCGCGCGAGGGGTCGAACCTCTCGCAGTCCACCACGGTGGGAATCCTGGCGACCATCTCCCCGTCGAGGCCGAAGGAGGATATCTCCTCTTCCCTTGCCGCCTCGGAGAAGGTTATAAGGCCGTCGGTGAAAGCACCGACCATAAACCTGTTCCCGGCCGTGGCCTTAAGCGGCTCGCGCTTATGGTCGGTCCTTATGACTACGGGCTTTCCCGACGAAAGCCGGGCCGCGAGCCCCCCTATGAAGTGGTCGTGAGAGAGGTGGACGTTCACCACGTCGAAACCCTCACGGGTTATATAGCGCGGAAGACGTACGAAGTCGCTCAGGTTATCGGTAACGGAAAAATATCTGTTGAGCCTGAAGGCACTGGTGGCCTTTATCCCCCTCTCCTTTACGAACGCCTCTATGGTCTCGTCGAAGCCCGGGGGCGGGCTCCTGTATGCGAACACCACGTCGTGGCCCCTCTCGGCAAGCCCCGCGCACATGTGGAGCACGGGCTCGGCCGGACCGGTCCACTTCCAGTCACTGTATAGATGCAGTATCTTCACCCGGCGCCGCCGCCCGCGCCGTAGAACTTTTTTATCGCCCTGCACACCTTTTTAACGTCGTCCAGGGGAAGCTCCGGGTAAAGGGGAAGGGAGAGTATCCGCTTCGAAAGTCTTTCCGCCACGGGAAAGCTCCCTCTTTTGTGGCCGAGATCTCTATAAACTTTCTGAAGGTGTACGGGGACGGGGTAGTGTAAGGCGGTGCCCACGCCTCTCTTCTCAAGGTATTTCTGAAGGGCGTTACGCTTAGCGAGGGCAATGACGTAGAGGTGGTAGACGTGGGCCGCCCCCGGAAGCTCAACGGGCGTGGTTACGGCAACTCCCTTGAGGAGGTCGGTGTAGAGCCGTGCCCTCTTCCGCCTCTCCCGGTTCCATTTGTCGAGCTTCTTAAGCTTTACCCGGAGGAACGCGGCCTGCAACTCGTCGAGCCTTCCGTTAAAGCCTTTCATTACATGATGGTACTTCCTGGGCTGGCCGTAGTTCCTCAATAATTTCAGTTTCGCAAAAATCTTTCCGGAGTCAGTAACCACCGCGCCCCCGTCGCCGAGCGCGCCGAGGTTCTTCGCCGGATAGAAGCTGAAGCAGCCCGCGTCTCCGATAGAGCCGACACGCCTCTCATTATAGTATGCCCCGTGCGCCTGACAGGCGTCCTCCAGGACCTTCATGCCGTACTTGCGCGCGACACGCGTTATGCCGTCCATATCGGCAGGGTTGCCGTAGAGGTGCACCGGGATTACCGCCTTTGGCGCGCGCCGTCTCTTCTTCAAAAAACCCCTTAGCTTTTCGGGGTCCAGGTTCCCCGTGGCCTCGTCCACGTCGACGAAGACCGGGCGGGCCCCGGTTTGGGATATCGCCAGCGCCGTGGCAATATACGTGTTCGGAGCGGTCACGACCTCATCGCCCCGGCCTATGCCGAGCGCAAGCAGAGAAAGGTGCAGGGCCTCGGTCCCCGAGGAGACGCCGACGGCGTAGCGCGTGCCACAGTAGTCGGCGAACTCGGCCTCGAAACTCTCGACCTCTTCGCCGAGCACGAAGCGGCCCTTCCTCAAAACGTTCCTGAACGTCTTCTCGAACTGCTTCTCGAGGGCCGAGTGCTGGGCCTTGAGGTTTAAGAACTCCACCTTCATTCTTCCACCGGCCCGTTCCAGTACTTTTCCCTGTGCTCCCGGTAGAACTCTATGGTCCGCTTTAGCCCCTCCGCCATATCGGTCTTCGGACCCCACTTGACGACCCTCTTTATCTTCGATATGTCGGTGTAGTAGTCGCCGGGCTCGACCTCTTTTCTCTCGCGCGTGAACTCGGTGAACTCGTAACTCCCCCCTCCGGCGGCCTCGACTATGGCCGCGGCAAGCTCCCTGAAACTTATGGGCACGCCGCTCCCGACGTTGAAGACGTCGCCGTAGGTTTTGTCGCTCGCTGCCGTCATGAGGAAACACTCGACGAGGTCGTCTATATAGAGGTAGTCCCTGAGTATCATCCCGTCTCCGAAGACCGGGAGCGGCTCGTCGTCTATGGCCTTTCTTATGAACCAGTTAAGCACCCCGTACTCGTCGTGCGCCATCTGGTGGCGGGGTCCGTAGGTGTTCGTTATCCTCATGCACGCCCCGCGCATCTTGTAGATATCGCTGTAGACGAGTATCATCTTCTCGGCGGCGAGGTTGGTGACGGCGTAAAGGCCCTTGGGGTTGGTGGGGTGGTCCTCGGCCACGGGCAGCGTGACGCTCGTGCCGTACTCGCCCCTGGTGCCGGAGAACACTATCCGCGCGTCCCTGTTAAGCTTCTTGCAGGCCTCGAGGAGCACCAGCGTCCCC
>JAZGJJ010000091.1 GCA_036482575.1 Thermodesulfobacteriota bacterium | reverse complement strand
GGTCTTCTGGATCGTGCAGGAGGAGGCCCACATACTGAATATAGCGGTGCGCCCCGAACTGAGGGGGAAGGGGATCGGTAAGAAGCTCCTTGAGTTCTCGCTCGGTGTTATGGAGGAGGCGGGGGTGGTCGAGGTGCTCCTGGAGGTAAGGCGCTCGAACGAGGCCGCCACGAGGATGTACGAAGACTTCGGCTTCGAGGAGATATTCACCCGGAAGGACTACTACGGTGACGAGGACGCGGTCGTGATGAGGCTTGAGTTCGAGGAAGGGTTGATATGAAGGTTAGCCGCGGCCGGGACAGGGTGACTTAAGATGTCTATCGATAAAGTGGGAATAAATAAAATCGAATATACAATTGGCCGAACCCATATGTATTGGGGGCGTAAGCCTTTAGGTGAACTGCTAGATGCTTTTAAGGAAGTAGGTGAGGGAGATGTCGTGTTAGATCCTTTTTGTGGGGGGGGTACTCCTGCCATCGCAGCGCGTATTAAAAAGGCTAGGGTTATAGCTAGTGATCTGAACCCAATGGCAGTCTTTATAACAAAAGTTTTGTTGCGTTCGATCAGCATACATTCGTTAAAAGCTGCTTTTGAAGAAGTAAAATCTGAGGTGCGTGAGGATATTTTTTGCGAGTATGCTATCAAGTGCCCAAAGTGTAAAAAAACTACGAGTGCCGACAGCTTTGTATGGAGTGGACATCCACCTAGAGGTATGCCAAAAGGTGTACAGATAAAATGTCATAATTGTGGCACGCGGGGTACTTACGGACTATCCCCATCAATGGAGTCAAAACAAAAAAAGCTTTCCAGGATGACCCCGGAGTTTTGGTTTCCAAAGAGGCGCATAACAAGTACCAGAAAACCGCCTGTAGAATATCACCACGAATTATTTACAGGCCGTAATCTCTCCATGCTTTCCAAGCTGCTTGCAGCTATTAATAAGGTGTCTGACGATTATTGCCGGGAAGCATTGCAATATGTCTTTACCGCGATACTTTATAGTTGCAGTAATATGCAGATGTTTTCTGAGGATAGTCCAGGGTCGTCACGTGGGTGGACTGCCCTCAGATTCTATGTTCCACCAAAAAGGAAAGAAAAGAATGTCTGGAAGAACTTTGAGGAAAGATTTGGAAAGATGATAAAGTGTAAAGAAATGCTCAATTCATCTTGTCATACTAGAGTTGCAGGCTCATCGGGAGGTTTTTCTCGAAACAAATATGAGGCATTGGTGTTTGAGGCAGATGCTTCTAAGGCAATAGCCAAGTTTGGAGATAAGGCAAACCATGTTATTGTTGACCCTCCATATAGTGAATATGTCGATTATTTAGGTTTTTCAGAATTTTGGGGTGCCTGGTTGAAAATGAGATTTAGATATCCAGATGAATGGAAACCCCAAGAACAAAAAGCCGAGCAACTAAAACATATTTTAGGCTTAGTAGGCAGAAAAACAAGTGAAAAATGTTCGGTGTCTCTTCTTTTTGCGCCGAAAGACCCCATAAATTGGAGAATGAACGAGTGCATTTCAGATAGCGGTTTTTATGTGTCGAGGAGGGGGCGATTTTCTTATAGTAATACGAACAAGAGAGGTGTGAGAAAAGGTAAGGTTGTTGATAAGAAATGCGACAAATTTTATGTTCTAACAAAGCAAAAAGAACCATTCTCAAATAAAACAAGCCCAGACTCTTATAGTAAAGAGAACTTGGCTTTGTATTTTAGGGTCGGCGCTTTTTACGCTTCTGCTAAGGATGTCGGAGGTGGTAGAGATAATATTTATAGAGAGACAGGGCTTTTGGTGCCAAAGCGTCTGCGCCGAATGTTTAGAGGACTAACGGATACGGAAATCGATTCTATGATTAAGGGGAGAAAGTCAAGAAGGAAAAGCTTCTATAAACTGTACTTGGCGCTGATTAATATAATTTTGACAAAAGACGGCTGGGAAATTATTAAGGTAAATAAGGTTTATTTTGAAAATGATACCTTCGGTATAGCGTTGGATGGGTACAAGAATGTTAGTGATGCTGAGGGGCGTTCTTCCGTAGCGTTTGTTGCCACAAATGGGGAGCGGAAAATACACTTTGGTTTCAAGGAGGATATTTTAAAGAGACCCACTGGCCGCAAAAGTGGCAACGATGACATGAGGGACGTTAATGTTTTACTCTTAATTACTGAAAAGAGTATGGCCCCATATAGAGATGGTAAAAAAAATAATGGCTTGACAAAAGGGGGTTTTTTTACCAGTTTCGAGAATATTTGTATGAAGGCTGAGGAATTAAATTTTGAGAAATATGCAGAGTTGTGTGCTTCGAACTGGCAGAGACGTTCTGGCGAGGACAAGGCTTCACCAATTGCGACAGCTACGGCGGAAGTAATACAAAACATTCCGGTTGGAGAAGACAAGAAAGAACACTGCAAGCTGAAGTTCAGTGCGCCCGATCTGCCGAAGATATTTCCTGGCCAGTTTATCATGATTAATACTTCACCTTCTCGGAAAAAACGAGCGCAAAGAGTAGCTACTGGGTATAAGGAACTGGAGTCAATGTTGGATATTAGTCCGCGAGCATATATTAAAAGACCTTTTGGTATCCATAGGGCTTTTTATCCTGGCTTTGCTTCCGACTACTTAAAGAACATTTCGTTACCGCCTAACCTGTCAACAGTGTTGTATACGGCAAAGCCTAGTGTGTTCGATATTTTTTATAAAGTGGTTGGTAGAGGCACAAGCGAAATGGTCAAGTTGAAACCGGGTATGAAAATCGATATAATCGGCCCTCTTGGCTGGAAAGACAATTTGCGAGATGTGAGATCGAAAGGTTTTGAGGAGGTGCATATTATAGGAGGTGGTGTCGGCACAGCCCCATTGATTTTTATTGTGCAGGCGTTGCGGTTTTTTGCTTTTGATATTAAAGCCTTTATAGGGATAGAAAGTCCTGCAATGCTTAAGTATAAAAACAAATCTAGGTCGGATTCGATGTCCGGAGGGTTTACTGAGGACCCTGGCGATGCTATTTTATATGTAGACGATTTGATGGAAGTTGGAATAAAGCGCGAGGATATATATGTTTCGAGCGATAAGGGCGGTGATTTGAAAGGTATAATCCCTGGGGGCAATTTCAATATAGGCAGGGTAGGCGAACGATATAAGAAGTATCTTTCTAAATACAGAAAAAATGCTAAAGTTCTGGTAATTTCATGTGGGCCAAAGGCGATGATGGCGCAAATTGCTGGCATTGTTGAGGGTTACAAGGGAATTGAATTGAAGGTCTTGCTGGAAGAACGTATGGCTTGTGGCTTTGGTGTGTGTCTTTCTTGTGTTTGCGAGCTTGAAAGTGGTAAATCTGCTCGTGTGTGTGTGGATGGACCTGTTTTTGATGCGAAGGAGATAAAATGGCAATGAAGCCTCTAGAGATAAGTATAAAGAAACTACGCTTAAACACGCCCATTTTTACAGCTTCTGGCACGTCTGGGTCTGCTGATGAGTTTGGAAGGTTAGAGAATGAGGAGTCGATAAAGAAATCGCTCGGTGCTGTTGTTAGCAAAGGGGTTACATTAAAGGCTAAGTCTGGCAATAAACCTCCCAGGTTAATCCCTACAAACAATTCGGGTCTTGTAAATTCAATTGGTTTGCAGAACAAAGGCGCAAAAAGATTTCTTTCAGAGGAGCTTCCCCTTATAAGTAATTATGGTTTGCCGGTATTCGTTAATATATCTGCGAATACCATAGATGAGTTTGGTCGGCTCGCCGGGTATTTGATAGACACGGAGGGGGGCAATTTGATTCGTGGTATAGAAATCAACGTATCGTGTCCAAACATTAAGGAAGGCGGTGTTATTTTCGGGACAAACCCTAAGGCTGTAGAACGAGTGGTAAAGGCGGTTCAACGAAGGGTCGAAGGTAGGGTTATTGTCGTCACCAAGCTTACGCCCAACGTGACTGACATTACAGAGTCTGCCAAAGCCGCGATTAACGGGGGAACAGATGTGCTTTCAATGATCAATACTTTACGGGCTCTCGTAATAGATATTGATGCCAAGAAACCATTACTGGGTAACATTTATGGAGGGTTATCCGGCCCTGCTATTAAGCCCGTAGGGTTAGCCATGGTATATCAGTGTTTTGATAAGATTAGTGAGTGTAAGAAGAAAAAAATTCCAATTATTGGCATAGGCGGTATTTCCAACTGGAAAGATGCTTTGGAGTATATAATGGCTGGTGCAACAGCCGTTGGGGTGGGCACGGCATTATTTGATAACTTGAATGTGTTTGGTGAAATAAAAAAAGGTTTGCAGGATTACTTAGAGGAGGAATCAACAACGATAAAAGCTTTGGTTGGCAAAGCCCATTAATCGGCATAGGCGGCATAAAGATGCGTAAGTAACGGTTGCTATTAAGGAGGTGGAGATTATGAGTATACGGTTTCGTCTTGCGATGGTTTTCCTGTCGGCGGCCCTTCTGGCCCCGCTCGCGGCGTTTGCCTCGAACGCCGACCTGGTAGCGGCGGCCAAGGCCGGGGACGCCGCGGGCGTTAGTGCGCTCATAGACGGCGGCGCCAGCCCGAACGCGACAGATGACGACGGCGATACGGCCTTGATGCTTGCCTCGGGCGAGGGGCATGCCGACGTGGCCGCACTGCTCGTCGAAAAGGGTGCGGCGGTGAACGCCGCTGACCGCTACGGCTGGACGGCCCTTATGTTCGCCGCGGGCAAGGGGCACGGGGGTGTGGTGAAGCTCCTGCTCGATAGCGGCGCCAGCGCCGACGCCAAGGACATATACGGCTGGACCGCCCTCATGGTGGCCGAGCGGGCCGAGGACGCGGAGGAAGTGGTCGGGCTGCTGAAGTAGGCCGGGGAGCCGGCTGGCGGCCCGGCCTTATATCCCTCTCCCCCCCAGGGTGAACAGTGAGGGGGAATTGACCTTGCTTCACTAAACCATCAAGGAGAAGAAAATGTATAGAGTGGTTTGCAAGGTTTTATTTGTGGTGTTAATTACGGGTTGCGGAGGAGAAGCTCCTCCTGAGCCTGCTGATAGTACTGATAGTATCTCAATCCAAGGACTTAGGTCAGAACATAAAGCAACTCAGCCTGTCATCCCCAATGACCTTGAAGTTGTAATAATAGAGCAAAGTACTCTCAAGAAAATTAAACGTAGCTTAGGCATAAGGCTAAATCAAAAAGTCAGTAAAGATGTGCTGCGTGTTGTTGCATTAGAACTAAGAAATTCTGATCCGATTTCGTATGAAAGAACATTTATCGAGTATTATCTTCCCGGTATGAGGATTAATGCAGGTGTTTGGGCAACGACACATTTTAATCCTACCCTTGATGTCAAGATTCTCGGGTTAACCATAGAGCAAGAACAAACCATAATGGCAAAAGAGCTTGCTGATCCTGCTATGAAAATTATAGGTGCCTGGTTAGATGAACGTCCTTTGGGGCACAGCATCACTATTTTCTACCGCGATGACAAAATATATATGGAACGTAAATTCCCCGATGGAAGCAGTGGTGTCGAAGAAATGGTCGAAAAGGATTTGCCGGAAGGCAAAAGGCTTGAGGGTATAAAAGAGAATGATTTTGACGAGTATTACTTGATTGACAATAATAACGAGTTGCAATATTGGGATAAAGACGGCCTTTTTTATACAGCACAAAAACAAAATAAAGTTCAAAGTGAGCCTGTTGTGACTCGGCCTATGACGGGACCAGTTAATATTGAAGCTAAAGCGACGCATACATCTGACGGGAGAATCTCTATATATGGAAAATCTAATCTGCCAGACGGAACAGAGTTATTGGTAAGTCTTGTTAATGAGAAAACAGGGTTTCAAGCACAAGATACATCAGCTATATCAAACGGGAAATTTTCATTTCTCCCATTAGGATCAAAAACAGGCCTTAATCCAGGTGATTATGTCGTTAATATAATTATGCCTCTTCCACATGTGCAGCCAGAGCATGTTAAAAGGATTATTGGCGATAAAGGTCAATATCTTTCAGGACCATTGGTTAGTAGAGATGACTCAAGTGATTCTAATATTGTCGAAATTTCTTTTTCTTTTGACATAGGTTCTGCCCAATAAATAGAAGAAACAGAAGCAACAAATAGACACAACAGGCAAGAGATATTAGATAGTGTAAAGTCGCTTGTCGAGTAAGGTTGTGGGTTCTTTAATCCTTTATACGCCCGCAGAGGACATCGAAGGGTTATAAGGAGGACTCCATGCCCACCTATAAGGTCGTCGAGATCAAGCACAGGAAGCTTTTTAAGCAGATGTCGGCACTGGACCTGCAGAATACGATCAACGAACACGCCACGGATGGCTGGGCCCTCGACAGGATCATGTCCGGGGAAACCGCTGCATTTCTCGGAGTCAAAGATGTCTTCCTATTGGTCTTCCGAAAGGAAAGCTGATACCATCCCTCCCCATGACCGACCTCAACATCTGCGCCATATACTGCCGCGTCTCCACCGACAAGCAAAGGGAGCGGTACACCATGCAGGCAGGCCAGGCTGCTGAAATAAAAGAGGGGGTAAGGGCCACGGCCCTTACCCCCAAAGAAAAATACGGTCATTCCTGCGGAAGCAGGAATCTAGTCTTTTCAAGGATTTCTGGACTCCCGCTGGAGCCTGCCCCGTACTTGATACGGGGCGGGAGTGACAGAACTTTTAAAGCTAAAAACCCTACGTCAGCGCAATAACACTCAGCTTACTCGCCACCTGCTCGGCGACCTTCATGAAGGCCTCGGTGTGCGGCGAGTCGGGCGCGGCTGCCACGATCGGCTTTCCGTCGTCCCCGCCGGCGCGTATCTCCGGGTCCAGAGGGATCTTCCCCAGGAACGGCACCTTGTAGCGCTCGCTCGTCTTCTCCCCCCCTCCGTGGCTGAATATCTCGGTCGTCTCTCCGCAGTGCGAGCAGACGAAGTGGCTCATGTTCTCCACGATACCCGTTATCGGCACTTTTACCTCGTTGAACATCTTTATCGCGCGCCGGGCGTCGATGAGCGCCACGTCCTGCGGGGTCGTTACGATGACCGCGCCCGAAAGAGGTATGGTCTGTACGAGTGTTAGCTGTATGTCCCCGGTACCGGGCGGCAGGTCTATCACGAGGTAGTCGAGCTCTCCCCACTCCACCTGGGTAAGGAACTGCTTGGTGAGCTGCATGAGGAGCGGCCCCCTCCAGACAAGAGGGGTCTCCTCGTCGAGCATGAAGCCGACGGATATGAGCTTCACCCCGTGGCTCTCCAGCGGTATGAGCCTCTCCTCTTCCGTGGCCCTCAGCGGCTCGTGTATGCCCATCATGAGCGGTATGCTGGGCCCGTAGAGGTCGGTATCGAGAAGACCTACCCTGGCCCCGGTCTTGCTGAGCGCGAGAGCGAGGTTCACCGATACCGTGGACTTGCCGACCCCGCCCTTGCCGCTGGCGACGGCTATGGTGTTCCTTACCCCCGGTATGGGGGCCTTGTCCGGCATCTTTTTCCCCTGCGGCACCTCGGAGGTGACCTCTATATCCACCTTTTCCACCCCGGGGACGGTCAGGGCGGCCTTCCTCGATGAGTCCTCAAGCTCTTTCTTCAAAGGACAGGCGCTCGTGGTAAGGACGAGCGAGAAGGCCACCGTCCCCCCGTCTATACGGACGTTCCTTATCATGTTGAGCGTTACGAGGTCTTTCCCGAGGTCCGGGTCCATGACCGTGCCGAGCGCTTCCAGCACTTGAGCCTGTGTTATATCAGCCAATGCGTAGAACCTCCTTAACTTTCCGCCGCTTCGTTGAGCGCCTTTACCATCTCGTCCACGGGCGCGCCGTCCCTCTTGGCGGCCGCTTCGATGGAAACGGCGCCGCCGCAGCAGGAATCTATGTTAAACCGGGTGAAGACGCCGATGGTCTTGGGGTGGAGCTTTATGACGTCGTTCACCACCAGGTCTTTGGTTATCTTTCCGCCTTCGGTCATATTTAACCTTCCGCCGCCGCCTCATTAAGCTCCTTTACCACCGCCTCGGCGTCCACGTTGTGCATGGTAGCTCCGAAGGCTATGTTCTCCATCTTGGCCCCGGGGCAGGTAAAACACCCGTTGCCGAAGAATTTCAGGAACACCTTCTCGGTCGTGGGGAACTTTTCCATGACCTCCCCTATGGTCATCTCTTTGGTTATCGTCTCTTCCGACATCTCGGTTTACCTCCGTTTTTTTGTGTTCAGCCCTTTTTAGGCGGGGGTGTGGCCTTTATGGTCTTGAACATGTTCGTGACGAAGAAGACGACGCTCACGGCCTCTATTATGGAGAAGGCTATGAGGACGAACGACCCTCCCCCGGCCGAGGCGACTACCCATCCGAGCGACATGCCGACGAGCCCTATGTTCGCGAGCCACAGGTGCCAGAGCGACAGCGATTCGCTCCAGAGCGGCTGGCCGCTGAACCTCGGGAGTATGTGGTAGGACACCCCGAATATCATCATGCTCATCCAGCCGAGGAGGTTCAGGTGGGTATGTATGGGACGGTAAGGGTACTGAGGTCCGGCCTGGCCCATGTGAATGCCCAGGAGCACGGCAAGGACCAGGTATACCATGGCGCATCTTATAAACCATACTGTCAGATTACTCATTCGTTATCCTCTCTCCTTCTGTTTTTATCCCGACGGGCTCCGCCGAGGCGGGCTCGGCGCTCCCTGGTGCGGGCAGACAGACGTCCACCGGGCACACCTCGGCGCAGGCCCCGCACTCGGTGCAGAGCTTCGGGTCGATCACATACGGGCTGCCCTCCGTGATAGCGCCCTCCGGGCACTCGGGAATGCATACCCCGCACTCTATACAGTCTTCCAGGATATGGAAAGACATCTTTAGCCGCTCCACAGATAAGGGCGGATTAAGAAGTCCGGGGAGGGAAGTTAACCCCCGTACCCCTTACCGCCCTTCATGTTGTTCTCAGGGTTGTTCTCCGGGTTTTTTCCAGGGCTGTTTTTCAGGCTTTTCCGGGCCTTTTCGGTCCGGGCCTGCCAATTCAGACATAGTCAGACTTGATCAGCCCCGGTCAGACCCTGGTAAGCCCCGGTTAGCCCGGTTTAGACGGAGACGACCTGCTTTATGCTGGGGATCCTCTCCTTTATGGCCCGCTCGACCCCCATCTGAAGCGTTATCTGGGAACTCGGGCATCCCGAGCATGCGCCCTGGAGTTCGACCCTTACGATCCCGTTCTCCTCGTCGATGTCCACGAGCCTTATGTCCCCTCCGTCGGCCTGCAACGCCGGGCGGATGCTCTCGAGAGCCTCTTCGACCTTTTCTCTCATCATTGTTCTCCCTCCTGCGGATTCTTAATCTTTATATAATACCAGAAGTATGCGGACTTTTCAACTCCTAATAGGAGGGGCCGGGGGGCTGCTGAGAAAGTTGTCTTTTTCAAAAAAATTGTCATTCCTGCCCCGTATCAAGTACGGGGCAGGCTCCAGCAGGAATCCAGTTATTTCAAGGACTTCTGGACTCCCGCGAACGCGGGAGTGACAGGAATATTGTTTTTTCAACAGCCACCCGGGCGAATTTTTCCCGGCTTCGAGTGCTGCCGCACGGTTAATGTCATAAGCGGCCCTATTACAACCTTCATGCCGTGTACCACTGATGGCCGTCGTGAAAGGGAAACACCCTCAGGGTGGTTTTGGCCTTGCTTTTTGGGCGCGGTAAGACGATAATGCTTGAATGCCCGGAGAACGGCCGGGCATCCAGGGAGAAGGACAATGTTAGAGAGCGAGAAAAAACTAGGCTACGGCTGGATGCTGTTCGCGGTCTTTTCGCTCGTGTTCGCCGGGATATTCGCCTTCCTGGTGGCCATGGCGAGAACGCCTTATATAGAGGACATCCTGCCGCTCGGGGGGGACTATATCTACGTGGCGCTCGTGGGCCACGTGATACTGGCCGTTGTGATATGGTTCCTGGCCTTCGAGGGCTTTATGTGGGTGCTGACGAGCACCGTACACCTCGGGCAGCCCCAGAGGAGCCCGCTTCTCGGTTGGCTCTCACTCGCCTCCGCCTCTCTGGGCACCGCACTCATAGTGATTACGGCGATATTCGGGTTGGGCGAGGCCGAGCTGGCCAACTACGTGCCGATCCTTATCCACCCGCTTTTCTATACGGGGCTCGCGCTCTTCGCCGCGGGCATCGTTTTAAACCTCGTAAATACCTTCGGTACGCTCCTTAAGGCCCGGGCCGAGTGGAAGACGGAAAAAAAGGAAAGAAAACCGTTTCCAATCCTGACCCTCGGCATGGCCGCGGCCGCCGTTGCCGTTGCCGTTGCCTTTATCTGTTTCGGCCTTTCGGGCTTTTTCCAGTTCATCACGGGCAAGGCGTTTTTCGACCTCGAGCGGTTTTTCTGGGGCGGCGGGCACGTGCTCCAGTTCGCCAACACCATAGCCATGGTCACGGTCTGGGTCTACCTGGCGCGGCTTACCCTGGGCAGGGAGCCCATAGGGCGTAAGGCGGCCGTGGGGGCATACCTCTACTACCTCGCGTTCGTGGCTGCGGCGCCGTTCGTCTACTTCATACACGATACGGCCACCCAGGCCTATAAGGAACTCTTTACCGAGATAATGCGCTGGGGGCTCGGGCCGCCCACCATGGTCTTCGTCCTGGCGGTGGTCTATATGCTCGTTACGAAGAAGGGGACGGAGTTCGAGGGCAGGGCGCTCCCGTGGGGCAACCCCGGCTTCTCCTCGCTCGTGCTCTCCATGGCCGTCTTCATGCTCGGCGGGGTGCTGGCGCTCATGATAAGCGGGGTAAACACCATCATCCCGGCCCATTATCATTGTGTAATAGGCGCCGTCACCATCGCCTTCATGGGGCTCTTTTATGAAGTTTTACCTTTACTTAACAGGTCGATCTATAGTAAAAGGATGGCAAAGATACAGCCCTACCTCTACAGTCTGGGGATAGTCCTTTTCGCCGCCGGGCTTTTCATCGCCGGTACCCACGGCGTGCAGCGGAAGACTTACGGGGCCGAGCAGAACCTCGATACCATCTGGAAGACGCTCGGCATGGGCATTATGGGTGTCGGGGGGCTCGTGGCCATAGCCGGCGGCATAACGTTCGTATGGAACGCGCTACTCTCGCTTCTCCGGAGACCATTGAAGTGTGGGGAGAGTGGAGAGGGGGCAGAGGGCGGCGAGGCGTAGCGGTCCTTTCACAGGGAGACACTTTGGAGACGATAAAAAAATACCTTCCGCTCTTTAAACTCCGCATCTGCAGCTTGATAACCTTCAGCGCTGTCGTGGGTTTTGTGGCGGTCGGCGCGGGACCGTTTTCTTTTGAGAAGATGTTCTTCCTCATCGTGGCCACCATGCTCTCGGCCACCGGCGCCAGCGCCTTCAACCACTACTTCGACCGCGACATAGACGCGGTCATGGCCAGGACCAAGAAGAGGCCGCTCCCGTCGAAGGAGCTTGCCGGCTCCACCGTGGTCCTGGTTATCGCGGCTCTTCTCTTCCTCCTCTCCATCCTGGTATCCCTGAAGGCCTTGAACTACATGGTGGCCCTGCACCTGAGCCTCGGCGCCTTCGTCTACGTCTTCGTCTATACAGCGTGGCTTAAGAGGAGGAGCTGGGTCAACATAATCATAGGCGGGCTCGCCGGTTCTTTCGCCGTCATGGCCGGGGGGGCCTCGGCCCAGCAGGAGTTCTGCATGCCGCCGGTCCTACTGGCGATTGTCATGTTCTTCTGGACGCCGTCGCACTTCTGGAGCTTCGCCATACTCCACAGAAAGGAGTATGCGGAGGCCGGGGTCCCCATGCTGCCGGTCGTCATAGGGGACTCGAAAACGGCCGTCTATATACTCATAAACACCGGTATACTCGTCACCTCTTCGCTGGTGCCGTTCTTCCTCGGCTACAGCGGCTGGATATACTTCGTGACCGCCGTCTCGGTCGGGGCCTACTTCCTCTACTGGAACGTCCGCCTCATAAAGGACACCTCGCCCGAGATGGCGCGTAAGAACTTTATGGTCTCCATGCTCTACCTGGGGCTGCTCTTCAGCTCGGTAGTGGTGGATATGGCGGTTTTATGAGCTAAGGCGCGGGGTTGCCGGGCTGCGGAAAGTCCCCCGGTATAGAGGGGGAGGGGAGGGGGAACGAGCCAATAAAGTTCTTGACAAGCGAGGGGCTTTGACTGTACACTTATAAAGAGGAAACCAATCCGATTTAACTAAAAAAAGAGAGAAGGAGGGGTTTTATGCGTACAATTTTATGGATAGCGGTATTTGCCATCACCCTGGCTTTCGCCGGTACTGCGATGGCTGCGGACGGCGGTAAGGTCTTTACCCAGAAGTGCTCCGCGTGCCACGGCGCGAAGGGAGAGGGTACGGCGATGGCGCCCGCGTTCAAGGGCAACGCGTTCTTAGAGGGGGACGAGGCCGCGATAAAAGAGGTTATCGTGAAGGGCCGCGCCAAGGCCGCGAAGAAGTATCCCAAGTTCCCCATCGACATGCTGCCGCAGAAGCTCTCGGATGACGAGGTCACTGCCGTTATAGCTCACATAAAGAGCCTGTAATTTTTTTAGGCGTATAAAAAAGCCCGGGCCCGTCGGTCCGGGCTTTTTTATATCCGCCTTATGGCCGCCGAAACCCCCATCCCGTAGAATATATAGAAAAAGGTGCGCCACAAGTAGCCGGTTGACAAGAGAGGGAAAATCGCCAATAATATAAAGATACCCTTCCGCGCCTTCCCGGGCGTGGAAGGTGTGGTTTTAGTCCGGGAAACAGGCATCCATTTGTGCCGAATCCACTTGAAGAGTAGAGTCATGGAGGTAAGAGAGTGACGAAGTCAGGTCTTGTTTGTATCGGTATTGACGTCGGCTCGGTAAGCGCCAAGACCGTTGTCCTCGACGGGGACGGGAACATACTGGAGGACAAATACACCAGGACGAAGGGTGAGCCGCTTGAGACGGCCCTAAGCCTCCTTACCGACATAGTCGACCGCTACGGTGCGGACTCCATAAAGCTCGTCGCGGCCACGGGCTCCGGGGGGAAGATAATAGCCCCCTTTATAGGCGCGGCCTTCGTAAACGAGGTCATAGCCCAGGCCAAGGCCATCGAGGTCCTCCACCCGGAGGTGAAGACCGTTATAGAGATGGGCGGGCAGGACGCCAAGCTCATTCTGCTGGCCAAAGAGGGAGATAGGATAAGGATAGAGGACTTCCAGATGAACTCGGTCTGCGCGGCCGGGACCGGCTCCTTCCTCGACCAGCAGGCCTACCGCCTCGAACTCACCATAGAGGAGTTCGGCGAGCTCGCGCTTAAGAGCGAGGACCCGCCGCGTGTTGCCGGCAGGTGCAGCGTTTTCGCAAAGAGCGACATGATACACCTCCAGCAGAGCGCCACCCCGGACTACGACATAGTGGCCGGGCTATGCTACGCCGTGGC
>JAZGJJ010000090.1 GCA_036482575.1 Thermodesulfobacteriota bacterium | reverse complement strand
GCCTCGTCTGGCGGAAAACTTGACGGTTTGTCCTTGCAGGACTGGCAATTACTCCGTCCTTACCCCTCCCTATTCCCTTTACCCCCCTCTCCCCTTTGGGGGAGAGGGTTGGGGTGAGGGGGTCATTGCGAGCGAAGGGTCACAGACCCGGAGCGTGGCAATCTTATGTTTGTTTCGGTGTGAGGACACGCCGAAACATGGAGGGGGCCTGCCCTCTTTTTTCCTGAACTAAACAGTTGACAGCTTGAGCACAAAAGAGTAGATTTTTTGTATAGTCGCTAAGGAAAATAAAGCTGTTGTACTATTTCACGAATTCGGTCCCGCTTTATTCGTTTATTCGGTTTATTGAAGAACAAATAGGGGCAGGTCAGAGTGACAGCGATGAAGAATAAGGTTGCTGAGACAATGTTTACGAGAAATCCTGAATTAGCAATAAGAAGAAAACTCAAAGTCTATCTCTATATAATTTTTACAATTCTTATAATTCAGGGCTGTGCTGCCACACCCACACCACAGACACCCCAGAAGACAGGCCATTGGGAAACTAGAACGCGGCAGACAGGGAATGCTAAATTTTCTGTTTCCGATCCTAATATGCGTATTATTGACGACCACACCGTTGAAGTTTTTGGTCGAATAATTGAAAGCGCATACGAAATTGAAACATTCAGAGTGTTTATTGGTGGCAGATACGAGTCTAAAGAACGAATTACGGTAAAGTGGCATAACTGGATGCCAAGCAGAGTTTTAATTCGCACGCCCTATGGAAAATATAGTGCAGAAGTATCTTCAGGTGGGGTATTCCGAACAACTATTAAGACACCTTCTTATGAACAGGAATACTTTCGTAGGCCATCGGCAAAAAAAAACTACACAGCCACCTCCGAGCTTAAATCTGTTGAGGTAGAACCTATTTCTCCTCCTGATGGCATTAGATTCCGTGCTCAAGGTCTTGCAGAAATACCAATTTGGTATTATAAATACACCCCTGTTCCACCTGAAAAGTTCGATGTCGAAAAAGCTGTCAACCGTTTTGCAGACCAAAACATTGCTACTGTTATTATAGTTTTTCAGGACAAAGAAAGTCGTTTGCCTCTGACCCCCACAGTTAGAATAACAGCCATTACGACTCCTTCCAATCAACGATTGATCGATAGGTGCACTGAACTTGGCTACAACAAAAAAGAGGCAGAGAAAATAATCGAGTACTTGGACGAATATGTGAATATAAAAGAAAATTTAGAACAAAGCAGCCAGACTGTCATTTTTAAGGGAATGGTAGGTTCAACTTATCGAATAAATGCTTCTCATGGAAAGTACTTATCTTTTTCTGGGATTATAAATATTGACAAAAAGCCACAAATAAGAAAAAAGGTTTTATTGGTTGAGAAAGGAAAAAAAATTCGTCTTGAAACTATAAACGATGCTGAAGGAGGCGAAATCATCGATGGACCATAATATCATCAAAAAAACAATCGAAAACAAAAAGAAGGATCTTGTGATGGCAAAAGTCTGCCTCTTTATGATAATACTTTTTTCAATCTGTCTTGTTCCTGAAGGGTTGTTTGCTTCAGGTTGTAAAAGTACATCTATGGCTACAGGGGAACGTTTTTTGGATGTTGAAAATTTTCGAGTAACACCCATTAATAAATTTAGTGCCAGAATCTCTGGGAAAATACGTACGGCACGATATGAAATAGCTTATGATCACCGAAGTGAACAGTGGAGACATAGGGCCGGATGCTCTGGTTCTCAATGTGCATATTTATCCTGTGACTTCCGTGGAAGATCACTGAAGTGGGAAGAGTATATGCCCAGTACGGTTGAGATTAAAAATCCTTTTGGGCCAGATACAACGTGCGATGTCTTGCAGGCAGGTGATTTTAGCTGTGTGATCAAAAGCGAAGAGATAGATGAGGGAACAAAAGAGAAAAAGTATTATTTTGATGATAGCTCCCTTATTCTTCCAAAAGGTTATAGTTTTTGGTCTGGAGATCGAGAAATCATTTTGATTGCGGCGAGCCCTGATAAATTCAGCGTTAGGCCATACTCGAGGCAAACAGTAAAGGGCTGGTATATAGATGCTTCAACCAAAACCATGGGAAAAATAGGAAAATTTATTAAGAAGGTCACTGTCAACGTGTATGAAAAAAATACACGTCTTCCGGTAACTTCAAAATGGACTACACCGGAATCGGTGGAATTTCTAACAGTAACTATAACGGGATTAAATGTTCCCTCAAAAGAAGATATCAGAACGGATTTGTTGCGAAAGTTCGATGGTTATATTACAGATAAGGCAATGACACACTTTCAAGATGGTGATATATTATGGGAAGGAGAAGTGCTTAAAAAATATGATGGATCATTTTCTTTTTTGGCCATTGAGGGCGCAACCTATAAAATAGAAACCCGCCACCCTAGATTCTATTATTTTTCGGGCATACTGACACCAGACAATACCCTAGAGACAAAACGTGCTATTTTGTTGATAGAGACAGGCAGTAAGGTTAGGGGTGACGACGAAGGACATGGGGGGGAAATGATTAGGGAAGATTGAGGATTAAGGAAGACAGAATGTACAGTGCTAATATTCGTCTGACAGCCTCGTAAGGTGGGCATTGTTTCACCCTGCAGACCTGGATTCCCGCCCCGTATCAAGTACGGGGCAGGCTCCAGCGGGAATGACATGATTTGATGTTTCGGTGTGTCCCCACACCGAAACGGATGAGAGATTGCTTCGCCCTTCGACAGGCTCAGGGCGAACGATCGAAGGGGGCTCCTCGCAATGACCTCCCCCTCCCATCCCTTTTCCCCAGCTTTTTCATTCACCCTCGGCAAAATTGTGCTAAAATCGCGGTACGTTATGGCCGAACCGACCTACCGATATAAGCCCGTCTGGGACGTCTTCCTGCGTACGGCCCACTGGTGGAATACGGTCACACTCGGGTTGCAGCTCGTAACCGGAACGGTGATTATCCTCCTCGGCGAGGAGATAGAAGGCGCGGCGCGCGATAAACTCCTCTTCATCCACCTCGCCTTCGGCTACCTCTTCGGGGCCGGGCTCTTCACGAGGCTTCTGTGGCTCTCTGTCGGCCCGCGCACGGCCCGGTTGAACGACATGCTTCCCCTCAGTCCCTACCAGAGGAGGGTCTTCGTCGATACGCTCCGCTACTACGCCGGCAGGCTCAAGGGCGAGCCGCCCCTATACTTCGCGCATAACTCGTTTGCCGGTATCATATACGTCGCCTTCTTCGCCGTGGCGGCCGCGCAGATACTGACGGGCACCATGATATTCAACACCCCAGAGCACATGCGGGAGGAGCTCTTCGCCATAGAGCTGCACGAGGCGGGCTACTTCTTCATACTGTTCTTCGTCGCGGCCCATCTCTTTGCCGTCTTCGTCCACGAGCTTGTCGAGAGGCACGGCATCATATCCGCCATGGTCCACGGCAGGAAGGCCTTTACAGAAGAGGATATCGAAACCCTCAAAGCAGAAGGAGGTATGTATGAACGGAAAGATTAATATCGTATTCGGGTTCTTCTACTTCGCATGCACGGCGCTCCTCGGCCCCGTACTGCTCCTGCCGGGTAAGGGCGCGGTCAATGAGGTCATGAAGGAGACCGCCGCCGTGGTCGAGCAGGTGCGCGCGGGGGAGGAGGAGAAGATAGCCCCGGCTGTAACGGGCATAATGGATTACCTACAGGCCTCCAAAAAGGCAGGACTCGTGGGGAGCGCGGTGCACGCGCACGGGAACCTCGAAGCGTTGCTTAATATAGTCGCCGGGTTGGTGCTCCTCTCCCTCGCCATACCCTCGAACTTCAAGGCGCTCCTGAGTATACTCTTCCTCTGCGGCGCTATTTTTCATTCGGGGATGTTATATCTTATCCTTGTCTTCGGGCAGGGCTGGGCCGGGAACTTCATGATAATAGGGAAGATATCCATAATCGCCGCCCTCGTCTTTACCGGCGTTGCATCTGTTATGGGCATAAAAAGTGGCGGGGAACTACGGGAGGAGGGGTAGGGAAGGGGAGGGCGGCTGGAAAGTCTTTTTTAAAAAAACGGTCATTCCTGCGGAAGCAGGAATCCAGTCTTTCCAAGGACTTCTGGACTCCCGCTTTCGCGGGAGTGACAGAACTATTGGGTTTTTCCACACCCGTCAATCGAAGACGTGCCGCATGACGAAGTAGACGTTCTCCTTCCGCTCCTTCAGGCGCCTCATTATATAGGCCATCCAGTTCGGCCCGTAGGGCACGTAGACCCGCACAATGTAGCCGTCGCGGGCGAGCTCCTTCTGGAGCGTCCGCCTTATCCCGAGCAGCATCTGGAACTCGAACCCGCTGCGCGAGATGCCGTTTTCTTCTACGAACCTCCTTGCTTCTTCGATAAGCCTCTCATCGTGCGTGGCGATGGCAGGGCGGTTGCCCTTAAGGAGAAGCTCCTTCATGAGGGTCGAGTAGCTCTCGTCAACGTCTTTTTTGTCGGGGTACGCAATATCGGGCGGCTCCTTGTAGGCCCCCTTGACGAGCCGGACGCTTATCCCTTTCTCTATCAGGAGCTTTACGTCCGCCCTGCTCCGGCGAAGGCAGGTCTGTATGGCCACGCCGACGTTTTCATGCTTCTCGTGGAGACGGACTACCGTATCGACGGTCCTCTGCGTATATCTCGACCCCTCCATGTCCACGCGCGCGAATTTTTTTAGTTTTCCGGCTTCCTTTATTATTGTCTCGGTATTCTTTTCCGCGAGCTCTTCGGAGATGTCGAGCCCCATGTGGGTGAGTTTTAAGGATATTGTAGATTGTACGCCGGTCTCTTTTATGTCGTTTATGAGGGCGAGGTATTCGACCACCGACTCCTCGGCCTCCTTTTCGTCCTTTACGTTCTCCCCGAGGTTGTCGATGGTGGCGACTATGGAGTGGGTGTTGAGCTCGCGGGCTACCTCTATCGCTTCACCCCTCTCGTCTCCGGCGATGTAGCGTCCGGCGAAGTAGGAGAGAAAGCCCTTCACGCGTGTTCCTTCAGGAACCCGGCGACTAGCCCTTTAAGGCCGGGTGTTTCGATGTCCGCCACTTCGTAGCGCACCCGCACGGCGGGTTTTTTTATCTTGATAATTCCGGCGAGGTCTATCGGCGTGGCGATAAGCACCGCGTCGCACGGCACGGCATTCACCGTCTCTTCGAGATCTTTTATCTGAGCGGGGCTGTAGCCCATGGCCGGGACGAGATATTTAAGGTCGGGGTAGTTCTTCAGCGCCTCTTTTATCGAGCCGGTGGCATAGGGCCGGGGGTCCACGGGCTCGGCCCCGTGTTCACGGGCCGCGGCAAACCCGGCCCCGTAGCTCATCCCGCCGTGGGTGAGGGATGGGCCGTCCTCTATTACGAGCACTTTTTTGTCTTTTATCTCTCCTTCGACAGTAAAGGCCGAGGCCGTGAGGATAACCCTCGCTTCGGGGTTGCATTCTTTTACGTTTCTAAGGACCGTCCCGATATCTTTCCCGCTCGCGCTTGCGGCCTTATTGAGGATAACGCACTGCGCCCTCCTTAGATTGGCCTCGCCGGGCCAGTACGAGAGCTCGTGGCCGGGCCTGAGCGGGTCCACCACGACGAGCTCGAGGTCGGGCTTTATGAACGGGAGGTCGTTATTGCCGCCGTCCCAGACGATGACGTCGGCCTCCTCTTCGGCGCGCGCGAGGATGTCGGCGTAGTCCACTCCGGCGTAGACTGTTATGCCCGCTTCAACTATCGGCTCGTACTCCTCCATCTCCTCTATGGTACAGCCCGACTCCTTAATCTCTTCCACCGACGCGAACCTTTGGACCCGCTGCTTTTCCAGGTCCCCGTAGGGCATGGGGTGGCGTATGGCAACGGCTTTTTTACCGGCTTCGGCTATGGCATTGGCGATAAATCTCGTCACCCCGCTCTTGCCGCACCCGGTCCTTACGGCGCATACCGAGATGACCGGCTTTTTCGACTTGAGCATCGTCTTTTCCGCCCCGAGGAGCGTAAAGTCCGCGCCGAGCGCGGCCACCAGCGACGCCCTGTGCATGACATATTCGTGCGTCACGTCGCTGTAGGAGAAGACCACTTCGTCCACGTGCTTTTCTTTAATGAGCGACGAAAGTTTTTCCTCGGGGTAGACGGGTATGCCTTCGGGGTAGAGCGGGCCCGCGATAGACGCGGGATAGGTGCGGTCCTGTATGTAGGGTATCTGGGCGGCGGTGAAGGCTACGACTTCGATTGACGGATCTTCTCTGTAGCGGACGTTGAAGTTATGAAAGTCCCGCCCCGCCGCCCCCATTATGAGAATACGTTTTTTCTGCACTATAGAAATTTTTTCACCGCCTCGATCGCCTTCCACATAAGTTCCTCGTCGTGGGCCTCGACCGTGTAGACGGGGTCAGGGGAGTGTTCCTTCAAGAGCTTGAAGAAGAGGTCGAACTCTATGTTGCCGCCGCCCACGGGCAGATGCGCGTCGAAGTCGCCTCTGTTGTCGTGTATGTGCACCTCGCCCACAAGCGGGCCGAGTGCGGTGAACCACTCCTCCATGGAGACCTTTGAGAAGAGGTTCAGGTGGCCGGTGTCGAGGCATACGCGTAGGCTCGGGGAGTCTATCTTTTCCACGAGGGCCTTGAGCGACTCCGGGGTCTCCTCGAAGATGTTCTCAACGACGATGACCGTGCCTATGCGCTCGGCCTCCGCCACTACCTGGGGCCAGCTCTTAAGGCTCTGGGCGAACCAGACGTCCATCCGGTCGTCGAACCTCCTGGCGTCGTAGTCGGCGTGGAGCACCACGGTAGCCGCTCCGAACGCCGAGGCCGCGTCAAGCGTCTGGAGGAACCTCTCGACCGTCATGGCCCGGATCCCCTCGTCCACGCCCCCCGGGGAGAGGTCCATGTAGGGGCCGTGGAGCGTTATCCGGAGCTCTTTTTTACGAAACTCTTCCCCGATGCTGCTAAGCTCCCTCGGGTCGGCCGCCTCTATGCTCTCGCCGGTCATATATATCTCGGGGTTGAGCCCGGCATCGAGGACCTCGTCGAGCCTCTTCATGAGGTCGGGGTAGGGGATGTGTACCTGAATTTTTTTTCCATTATTTCCGCTTATTTCCATTTTTTTCATTTCTTTCCATTTTTTCCGTCTTTCCCAGCTTCTCCGTTTCTTCCCTTCGCCGCCTTTTCCACAGGCCGCTCTATGGTATATCCGCGACAGCGTATAGGGTAAGGCGCCTCCGTCTATTAAATCCCAAAACTCCCCGTTATTCAAGGAAAAATCGATTCCCGCCTCTACCTAAACCTCCAGAAAAACCTTGACTTTTATCTTTGTACACAGTATACGATTATTATATGGAAAAGATACGAGTTTTAGACTCTCCGGTCGAAAAACCCCTCACCCTGAGGGAACGGATTGTCGAGTTCATAAAGGACGCCATCGTAAGCGAGCGGCTCAGGCCCGGCGAGAGGGTACCGGAGCAGGAAATAGCCGAGAGCTTCGGCATAAGCAGGACCCCCATACGCGAGGCCTTCAGGCAGCTCGAAAGCGAGGGCTTTATTACCGTGGTCCCGAGGAAGGGGGCCGTGGTAAGCCCCATAACGGATAAAGACGTGGTGGAGTTCTATGCCATAAAGAGCCTGCTCGAAGGGTATGCCGCGCAAGAGGCATGCCCGAAGCTTACCGAAAGGGAGATAAAGAGGCTCAAGAACCTCAACGCCCAGATGCTCCGGTGCGCCGAGAAGGAAGACGTAAAGGGCTTCTTCAGGCTCGATAACCAGTTCCACGAAACGTTCCTCATGGCCTGCGGCAACGAAAAGCTCTGCACCCTGGTACATCAGCTCGTCCAACAGTTCGAGCGCTTCAGGGTCACGGCCCTTTCCTTGAAGGGACGGATGCACAACTCGGTAAAGCAGCACGATGAGATAATCGCCGCGTTCGAGGGAGGTAACGGGGTGCTGGTAGAGCAGCTCGTAAGGGACAACGCCGAGATGAGCGCGGAAATACTGGTCAGGGAAATCTTGAAGGAAGCGGGTGGAGATGAAACTAATAAGCACTCCTGACGCCGCCGCAAGGCTGGCCAGGACCATAGTGTCCGACATCGTCCTGTATAATAAGGAGAAGATACAGGCGGGGATAGAGAACGACAACCTCTTCGATGAGATCGACGACCTCCTCAAGGAGGGGGAAAAACTCTACCTGAGCCGCGTGGAGCCCGAACTCGTCAAAAAGACCAACTTCTACAACAGTGCGATCGTCAATATACTCGTAAAAAGAAGCGGCGATATAGAGTCAAAGATCTGGTAGCGTGTGACACGCGTAGTGCGTGACGCACGAGTGCGTGACACACGTAGGGGGCTTACGCCTCCGTCCGAGATGTTCCTGTCCGAAAACCCCCTTTCCATGGAAACTACCCATACCTTCACCGTATCCGAACCGGACGTATCGAAGAGGCTTGACGTGTTCCTTGCCGAAAGGCTTCCGGAAGATATCTCCCGCTCGGGGATAAAGAACCTCATAAAGAAGGGGCTCGTCCTCGCAGGCGGCAGTACGGTAAAGGCGGGCCACAGGCTCAGGTCCGGTGAGGAGGTCAGGATAAATATCCCGGAGCCCACACCGTCCGGGGTCGTGCCCGAGCTGATACCGCTCGATATAATCCATGAGGACGATGACGTAATAGTAATAAACAAGCCGCCGGACCTTACCGTGCACCCCGGTGCCGGGAGGAGTGCCGGTACGCTCGTGAACGCCCTCCTCCACCATACGAAGAACCTCTCTTCCATAGGGGGCCCTCTCCGGCCCGGCATAGTCCACAGGCTCGATAAGGACACCTCCGGCTCGCTCGTGGTGGCCAAGACCGACCGGGCCCACCTCTCGCTCGCGAAACAGTTCGAGGAGCACACGACCACCAGGCGCTACCACGCGCTTGTCTGGGGCGCGGTGGAGGACGACGAGAGCACAGCCGAGGGCATAATAGATCTGGCCATAGGCAGGGATATCGCTAACAGGAAGAAGATATCCACGAAGAGCAGAAAGAAGAGAGCGGCCGTGACGCGCTACAGGGTCGTCCGCCGCTTCGAGGGCTTTACCCTCCTCGAGGTCTCTCCGGAGACCGGCCGCACTCACCAGATAAGGGTACACCTCCAGGCCATAAAGCACCCTATCGTGGGGGACCCGCTCTACGGCAGGAAAACACTCCCGCCTAACCTCGATAAGCCGCTCCACGACGCGCTGAAGGGGACAAAGACCCAGTGCCTCCACGCGTCGGTCATAGGTTTTAACCATCCGACCGGGCCGGGCGGGCCGGGCGGGAACGCCTACGTGGAGTTCAGCGCCCCGATGCCGCCGGTCATGAAAAAGCTTTTGAAACTACTCGAAGAGAGAGCCGTTGCCTGAGCGGAGCGGGATAATATATGCCTCCTCGGAGAGGTTTTTCCCTTCCGACTCCGTGGTACATGGTTTTCTCGGCAGGGTGGGGGGGGTGGGGGGGGTAAGTCCCGCGCCGTTCTCTTCGCTCAACCTCGGGGGCCGGGTCGGGGACGACCCGGAGAACGTAAGAAAGAATAAAGAGGCCGTTGCCGCAGCCTTCGGCTTTGCCGCGGATATGCTCGTAACCCCCCGACAGGTACACGGAGACGGCGTGGCGGTGGTGGAGGGCGCGGGCGACGAGGCCGTCGAGGCCGACGGGGCAGTGACGGCCGTTAAAGGTCTGGCAATAGGGGTCCTCACGGCCGACTGCGTTCCGATACTGCTCTTCGACCCGGTAAAGAGGGCCGTTGGGGTTGTGCACGCGGGATGGAAAGGGACCCTTAAGGGGGTGGCCTCAAGGACCGTGGAGGCCATGGAGAGTGGTTTCGGCTCCAGGCCAGGGGATATACTGGCCGCTATCGGTCCGTGTATCGGGGTTTGCTGCTACCGCGTTGGCGAGGAAGTGGCCTCGGAGTTCGAAAGGGTCTTGGGTATTGGCACGGAATATGTGGTCCGGGAGGGGGGTGAGGGGGGGGAGGGGAAGGCGTCCAGTGTCGACCTCGGCGGGGCGAATACGGCAAAACTCCTCTCCGCCGGCCTGCTCGAGGAAAACGTAACGAATGAATCGGCTTGCACTTCGTGCCGTAACGATATATTCTTCTCCTACAGGAAGGACGCAGCGGTGACGGGCAGGCAGCTGAGCTTCATAATGTTAAAGGAGTAGGTCGTGACGGTGGTGGGGCTTACAGGCGGGGTGGCTTCCGGCAAGAGTCATGTGGCGGCCGTGTTTAAAAAACTCGGCGCGCACCTTATAGACGCCGACGAGATAGCGAGGGAGGTCGTAAACCCGGGGGAGCCGGCCCACGGGGAGATAGTGGAAGAGTTCGGAGAAGGGGTCCTGAACGAGGACGGCACGATAGACCGGAAGGGCCTCGGGGCTATGGTCTTCGGGGACCCCGGAGCGCGAGAGAAGCTCAACGCCATAACCCATCCCCGGATAATGGACGAGATAGAGAAGCGGACCGAATGCTTACGAAAGGGGCATCCGGACGGGATAGTCATAGTTGACGCCCCGCTCCTTATAGAGGTGGGGCTCCACAGGAAGATGGATAAGGTCGTAGTGGTGCATACCGACGATGAGACGCTCGTAAAGAGGCTCATGAAGAGGGACGGCCTTACCGAAGACGAGGCGAGGGCGCGGCTGGCGGCCCAGATGCCCGTAAGCGAGAAGGTCCGGTACGCCGACTTCGTTATCGACAGCACCGGGAGCAAGGAAGATACCGTGAAGAAGGCCGAGGAGGTATACAGGAAGATCGAGGGCGGATAAAAAGAAGGGGGGGGGTGCCAGTATTAAAAAAAATTTAGAAAAGTATTGACAGGCCGATTTAGCCGTGATAATCTCAGAATACTTCCTTTCAAAAGGATATTCATAAGATAATTCCATCATACCTGAAAACACAATCCGAATGCCACTAATCCAAGAGGTAGGAATCCGCGAGGCTAGGAAGTAGGAATTCGCGAGGCCATGAAGTAGGAACCCACGAGGTAAGGTAGTCCGTCTTTGAACATTCCCGGAGAGGTCTTTTACACTATAAACCCCCACAGGTACACCCACAAACACAAAAACCATAGGAGTATTACATGAATCTTAAGGAATTGAAGGAAAAGAAGATAAACGAGCTTGCGAGCCTCGCCCAGAAGTACAAGATAGACAATGCCGCTACCATGAGGAGGCAGGATCTGATATTTTCTCTCCTTCAGGCCCAGTCCGAGCAGAACGGGATGATATACGGCGAGGGGGTGCTTGAGACCCTGCCCGACGGCTTCGGCTTTCTCCGGGCCCCGGACTATAACTACCTTCCCGGCCCCGACGACATCTACGTCTCACCGTCCCAGATAAGAAGGTTCAACCTCCGGACCGGTGACATAATCTCCGGACAGATAAGGCCGCCGAAGGAGGGGGAGAGGTACTTCGCCCTCTTGAAGGTAGAGCAACTTAACCATGAATCGCCCGATAAGGCCAAGGACAAGATACTTTTCGATAACCTCACCCCGCTTTATCCCGAGGAGAGGCTGGACCTCGAGATACCGCCCAAGAGCGACCTCTGTATGAGGATCATGGACCTCTTCACACCCGTTGGCAAAGGCCAGAGGGGCCTTATCGTATCCCCGCCGAGGGCCGGTAAGACCATGCTGCTCCAGAAGATGGCCAACTCCATTACAACGAACCAGCCCGAGGTGGTCCTCCTGGTCCTTCTGATAGACGAGAGGCCCGAGGAGGTGACCGACATGCAGAGGTCGGTCAAGGGGGAGGTCATAAGCTCGACCTTCGACGAGCCCGCCCAGAGGCACGTGCAGGTGGCCGAGATGGTCATAGAGAAGGCCAAGAGGCTCGTCGAGCACCAGAAAGACGTAGTGATACTGCTCGACAGCGTCACCCGGCTCGCCAGGGCCTACAATACGGTCGTACCGCCGAGCGGCAAGATCCTCTCCGGCGGCGTGGACTCCAACGCGCTCCATAAGCCCAAGAGGTTCTTCGGCGCCGCCAGGAACATCGAGGAGGGTGGCAGCCTCACCATCATAGCCACCGCGCTCATAGAGACCGGCAGCAGGATGGACGAGGTCATATTCGAGGAGTTCAAGGGCACGGGCAATATGGAGATAGTGCTCGACAGGAAACTCGCCGACAGGAGGGTATTCCCCGCCATAGACCTGAACAAGTCCGGCACCAGGAAAGAGGACCTGCTGATTCCCAAGGAGGACCTGAACAGGATATGGATACTCAGGAAGGTCCTCCAGCCCCTTAACCCGGTCGAGAGCATGGAGTTTCTCCTCACTAAGATTCAGAGCACCAAGAGCAACAAGGAGTTCCTCCAGTCCATGAGCAAGTAGCCTGGTCCGGCTTTCTCGCGCCTGTCTATTCTATTTCGGCCATTCCATTCCGTCACATTCGGCACTCCTTTTCGGGCGGTGAGAGCCCCGACTTTGCCCTGATTAAATGTAGTTGACATATAATTAAATATGATTTATACTCAATTAATTGTAAGTTGCCCGTATTCCTACGGGAATGGATTAGTTTCGTGAAAAATACCGGCGACATCATAATAAAGGGCGGCTCCGCCCGGGGGAGGCTATTTGCGCTCCTGCTTCTCGGCCTTATAGCCACGGGTTGCGCGGCCGCGCATGCCGTGGCCGTGAAGGACGCCGATATGCTGGCCGCCCGGGGGGAGTGGGACGAGGCGGTACTTAAGTACGCCGAGGCCTACGACGAAGACCCCACCAACATCCACTACAAGATAAAGTACAGGCGCGCCAGGGTCGAGGCGGGCAGGATACACTTCGACCGGGGCGAGGAGCACCTCGGGGAAGGGAAACACGATGCGGCCATCCTGGAGTTCCGGGCCGCCATTCTCATGGACCCGACCCTCGGCAAGGCCAGGGAGTCGCTTAAGAAGGCCGAGAGGGCCAGGGAGTCCATATACCATTACGGCAGGGGCCTCAAGGCCCTTAAGGCCGGAGAGAAGAGGGAGGCCAAACGGGCCTTCAAGAAGTCGCTTTCCCTGGACCCCGATAACAAGGCCGTAGCCGATGAACTCGCCGGGCTCAAGAAGAAAAGTGCGCTCGTAATCGGCGGCTACGAGCTCGACCTCAAGTCCACCAAACCCATTACCCTGGAGTTCAGAAGCGCGGGGGTCAAGAAGGTCTTCGAGGTGCTCTCGAAGCTCTCGGGCATAAACTTCATCTTCGACAGCGACATGAGGGACACCAAGACTTCCGTGTTCCTGAAGGACGCCACCTTCCATCAGGCCCTTGAGCTGATCCTCACCACCAGCAAGCTGGCCAGGAAGGCCGTAAGCGAGAACACCCTCGTCATATATCCCGATACCCCGCAGAAGGCCAAGCAGTACGAGGAGAAGCTCATAAAGGTCTTCTACCTTACCAACAGCGACGCCAAGAAGATGGTTAACCTGCTGAGGACCATGATAAAGGCGCGGGACATCTACGTGCACGCGGAGTTGAACGCCATCGTGGTCCGCGCCAACCCCGACGCCATTGAGCTCGCCAAGAAGATAATCGAGGCCACCGACCTCGCCGACTCCGAAGTCGTACTCGAGGTCGAGGTGATGGAGGTGAGCCGCAACAACGGCTTCAACCTCGGAATCGACCTCAGTCCGGACGCGATAACGGTCGCGGTCCCCTCAAGCGCCGACCCGTTGACCGCCGGGATTATCACCATGGGCGACCTCGACAAGATATCCACCGGCAAGGACCTCCTCATAACGCTCCCGATGGGCATCATCAACTTCATGAAGGAAGACCTCGACGTCGAGATACTCGCGAACCCGCGGATAAGGGTAAAGAATAACGAGAAGGCCAAGATACACATAGGCGAGAGGATACCCATCATAACGGCGACGGTAACCACCGGCGGGACGACGTCGGACAGCGTCCAGTACCTGGACGTGGGGCTGAAGCTCAACGTGGAGCCCACCATACGGCCTAACGACGAGATAGACATAAAGGTCAGCCTCGAGGTCAGCTCGCTCGGGGACAGGACCACGACCGCCTCCGGCACGGTGGTCTACCAGATAGGGACGCGCAATACCGAGACCGTCTTGAGGCTCTCCGACGGGGAGACCCAGCTCATAGGAGGGCTTATAAGCGACGAGGAGAGGACTACCGTAAAGAAGATACCCGGCCTCGGGGATATTCCCGTTCTGGGGAAACTCTTCTCCAACACGGAAAAGGAAAGGGTCAAGACCGACATACTGCTTTCCATCACCCCGCACATAGTAAGAAGGCTCGATGTACCGGATGAGGAAAACACCGAGTTCCTTTCCGGCAGGGAGGATACCCCCGCCCCCGGACCCGTTATCGGGGGCTTCGAGGAGGAAAGGGGAGGAGTGGGCGCCATGCCCGTGCCTCCACCGCCGCCTCTCCCGCCGGGTACGTTCCCGGAAGCTCCCGAAGAAGAGGAGTTGCTTCCTCCTTTCAGGACGCCCGGGCAGGGCCAACCTCCCCCACCTTCCTCCAGGTTCGTTCCCCCGGGGGCGTGACTGACAGGGGGGCCGGCCGGTGTTCCCTGCAACTATAATAATAACGGGCACAAGGGGTGAAAGGCATGGGACGGAAGGGGTGGACCTTCATAGAGCTCATCATAACCATTGCCATCCTCGCGGTGCTGGCCTCGGTGGTCGTCCCGCTTTCCCATATGAGCGTGAAGAGGTCCAAAGAGGTCGAGCTCAGAAGGGACTTGAGGATGCTCCGCACCGCGATAGACGACTACAAGAGGGCCTGGGATGAGGGGAGGATAATCCGGAAGGTCGACGAATCGGGCTACCCCGAAGACCTCATGGTACTGGTGGAGGGGATCGAGGACGCGAAGAGCCCGGAGTCGGACAGGCGTATCAGGTTCCTCCGCAGGATCCCGCGCGACCCCATGAGCCAGGACATCTACTCCGACCCCGAGGAGACATGGGGGCTCAGGAGCTACGAAAGCGACCCGGACAGCCCGGAAGAAGGGGACGACGTCTTTGACGTCTATTCCAGGAGCGAGGAGACGGCTATTGACGGAACGCTCTACAGCAGCTGGTAGGAAGGCACCGGTTTCAGGCGCCGGCTTTACCCTGATAGAAATTATGGTGGTGCTCACCCTTATCGCGATCCTGGCGAGCATCGCCGTGCCCCTGTACCGCAACTCGGTTGTAAAGGCCAGGGAGGCGGCACTGCTGGAGAACCTCTACAGGATGCGCGAGGCCATAGACAAATACTACGCCGACATGGATGAGTACCCCCCGAGCCTCTCGGAGCTCGTCGAGAAAAAATACATACGGACGGTGCCCGAGGACCCCGTCACCAAATCAAGCGATACGTGGGTCGAGGTCCCGGCGGAAGAGGGGAGCGGTGTGTACGACGTGCACTCCGGGAGCGAGCTTGTGGGGCGTAGCGGCACACCCTACAGCGAGTGGTGAACCGGGGGGAGGGGGGGGAGATGGGGAAGTGGGGGCCGGGGGGGGATCAGGGTTTTAGCTTCGTGGCCCTTCTCTTCGCCATTACGCTCATAGGCATAGCGCTCGCTACTACCGGGGTCGTATGGAGTACTAACATGCAGAGGGAGAGGGAGGCGGAACTCCTCTTCAGGGGCGGACAGATAAGGGACGCCATCGGGAGGTACTATAACGGAAGCCCGGGGGCCAAGAGGTATCCGAGGAAGCTCGAGGACCTTATAAAGGACCGGAGGCAGCCGTCTATAAAACGCTACCTCAGGAAGCTCTATACGGACCCCATGACCGGCAACTCCGACTGGCAGGCCGTAAAGGCCAAGGACGGCGGGATAATGGGGGTGAAGAGCAACAGTAAGAAGGAACCCTACAAAAAGGGCAACTTCCGGGAAGAGTTCAGCTCTTTCGAGGGGAAGGAGAGCTACAACTCCTGGGAGTTCGTCTATAAGCCGGAGGATGAATCCCGGAAGGAAACGGAAAAGGGAAAGACGGAGAAAAAGGGGAAAAATTAGGGTCGGGGATTTATAGAAGACATGGCACACTTCAAAGTCAGAGCGGCGACACCGGAGGGCAGGGTGTTGACGAGGGAGGTCGAGGCCTCCACCGGAGAAGAGGCGAGGGCCCAGGTTGAGAGGGACGGCCTTTACGCGGTGGACGTGCGTCCAAAGGGGGTTGCTCTTCCGGGCCTACAAGGGCGTAAAGGGGGTGTCAAAGCTTCCGAGTTCCTGGTGTTCAACCAGGGCCTCGTCACCCTCTTAAAGGCCGGGATTCCCGTTGTAGAGGGCTTTGAGACCATGCTGCACCAGAAGGGGAATAACCCTCGTTTCTCGGACGCCATAGCGGATGCCCTGAGGGAGATACGCAACGGCCAACCCATCTCGGAGGCCATGAGGACGAACCCCGTGGTCTTCCCGCCCCTTTACACGGCGTCCATAAGCGCCGGGGAGAGGACCGGGGACCTTATACCCGCGATATCGGGATACATCGAATACATGAAGAGGATGGAGGCCGTAAGGAAGAAGGTCGTATCGGCCGTGACCTATCCGTTGTTCTTGAGCGTGGCGAGCGTGGCGATCATTATTTTCCTTCTGGGCTACGTTGTGCCCTCTTTCGCGAGCATATACATGAATGCGGGTGCGGAGCTGCCGCTCCCAACGAGGGTACTTATGGGGGTTACGGATTTTTTACAGTATAACTTCTGGCTACTTGTCATTACTCTTTTCTTCGTGGTAGTAGGGCTGAGGGCTTTTCTGGAGACCTCGGCCGGGAGGCTTTACCTCGACAGGATAAAGCTTCTTCTGCCTCAGTTCGGCGAGATATTCAAGGGGTACGCGATAGCCAAGTTCGCAAGGACGCTCGGCATGGTGTTGACCTCGGGGGTGCCGCTTGTCCAGGCGCTTTCGATGGTGAAGGGGGTGCTGGGCAACTCCGTCCTTGAAGGAAGGCTTGAGTACGTTATAAAGAGGGTCAGGGAGGGAGAGGCGGCAAGTACCGCCATGGCCGAGGTGGAGTTCATGTCCGATATTACGCTTAAGATGTTCACCGTGGGCGAGAGGGCGGCCAGCCTCCCGGCGGTCCTCGGCGACATAGCCGACTTTAATGACGAAGAGGTCGCGCATAAAATAAACGTCATGACGGACCTGATCGAGCCGGCCCTTATGATAATCATGGGGTTTGTGATAGCCGCTATAGTGGTGGGGCTGTACCTGCCCATATTCATGATGGGGGAGGTCTTATAAGCCATGGCGTTACCTACCAAGAAGGAGATTGGCAGGATACTGGAGGGCAAGGGTTTCATATCGGAGGACTCCATCCGGGAGGCAATCGAGCTTCTTAATAAAGAGGGCATACGTTTCGGGGAGGCCTGCATGAAGCTCGGGCTTATAGACGAGCGCCAACTCGTCGAGGCCCTCGCCGACCAGTACGGTCTTGAGATGATCGACATCGAGAGGGTCGAGGTGGACGAGGAGGCGCTGAACCTTATACCCGTTGAGGTGCTCCACAGGTGCAAGGTGGTGCCCGTAAGGCACGGGGAGGCGACCCTCGTCGTCACCGCCGACCCCACCGACATACTCAAGCTCGACGACATCGAGCGTATGATAGAGGAGGGGGGGGGGAGTGTCGACGGGGTGGCCGTGGGCACCCCCACTGATATAGAAAGGCTTCTCACCCGCGGCGGCGGCTCAAGGAGGATCTTGAGAGAGGTGGAAGAGGGCTTCGATATCGAGTCCCTCAAGGTGGGGGACGATGAGGACGAATCGATCCTGTCCATAGAAAAGATAAGCGAGGACGCGAGCCCGGTCGTAAAGCTCGTGGATACCACCATATACGACGCCATCTCGAAGAGGGCGAGCGACATACACCTCGAGAGCGGCAATGAGGGCCTTACGGTCAAGTACAGGCTCGATGGCGTCCTCCACAAGGTCATGGGGCCGATAGACAGGAAGTTCCAGGCGAGCATAGTCTCCAGGGTAAAGGTTATGAGCGAGCTCGATATATCCGAGAGGAGGATACCCCAGGACGGCAGGTTCAAGATAAGGCTCAAGAACAAGACCATAGACTTCAGGGTGTCTATCATGCCGAGCATCCACGGCGAGGACGCCGTTATAAGGGTGCTCGACAAGGAGCACATAACCCGCGAGTTCGAGCACCTGAGCCTGGACCTTCTCGGCTTCGGAGATAAAGAGGTGCAGCACTTGAGGAGGATGATACACGAGCCCTACGGCATGCTGCTCGTGACGGGCCCCACCGGAAGCGGAAAGACCACCACGCTATATGCCGCCATCTCCGAGATAAACACCGGAGAGGACAAGATAGTCACCATCGAGGACCCGGTGGAGTACGAGCTCAAGGGGATCATCCAGATACCGGTCAACGAAAAGAAGGGCCTTACCTTCGCCAGGGGGCTCCGCTCCGTCTTGAGGCACGACCCTGACAAGATCATGGTAGGCGAGATACGCGACCAGGAAACCGCACAGATAGCAATACAGGCCGCCCTTACCGGACACCTCGTCTTCACCACGGTCCACGCCAATAACGTATTCGACGTCATGGGTAGGTTCATCCACATGGGCATAGAGCCGTACAACTTCGTCACCGCGCTTAACTGCATCCTGGCCCAGAGGCTTCTGAGGCTCGTCTGCCCGGAATGTAAAACCCCGGTGGATATACCCCCCGATACTCTCCGGGATTCCGGCATCGACCCGCAGAACTGCAAAGACGCGACTTTTTATCGGGGCAAGGGCTGCGGGGAGTGTTTTAACACGGGTTACAGGGGCAGGAGGGCGGTGATGGAACTGCTGGACCTCTCCGACGAGATAAGGGACATGATAGCCAGCAAGGAGCCGATTTCGGTCATTAAGAGGAAGGCCGGGGAAGAAGGCATGGTGGGGCTCAGGCAGAGGGCGATAGAACTGGTGGTGGAGGGGAAGACGACCATCGAGGAGATAAACAGGGTCACTTTCGTGGAGTAGTTATGGATAAAAAATTTACAGGGATGGCCGTTAATGGGGAGGGGGGGGGGCTGGTGCTGGTCCAGGCCGAGAGGACGGGCTTAAAGTGGGCCGTTAAAAAGATGGCGGCGAGTGGCCTTGACGGGGGTTTCAGGGAGGCCGTAAGGGAGGCGGCGGGACCGTCCGGTATACGCCCGGACGCAATCTCGCTTTCCATACCGGATACGCTTGCGAAGACGGCGATACTCGACTTCGAGAGCCTGCCGGCAAAGACCAGCGAGGCGGACCGGGTTATAAGGTGGAAGGCAGCCTCAACCATGTACCTCCGTCCGGAGGAGTGCGCGATAGACTACCAACTCCTCTCTACCGGCGAGAGGGTAAAGGTCCTGGCAATAGCCGTAAAAAGGGAGATAATAACCGGCTACGAGGACGCCCTGACCGGGGCGGGCTTTACCGTAAGGAGGGTGGGCATACACTCCCTGAACATTCTGAACCTCTTCTCGGAGTATATTAAGGGCGTGGAGGACTTTTCGTTCATCACGTGTGAGGGCGGACGGTTCTCGGTCTTGATATTCAAGGGAGGGGCCCTCGATTTTTATCGGGCCAAGGACATAACCGGCCGTGAGCAAGAGCTTGGAAGGGAACTGGCAGCCTCCTTTACCTTTTACCTGAGCGCGCATAAGAATGTCCATATGGACAGGGTATATTTCTTAAGCGGCGATACCGGCCTCGGGGAGTTCCTCGCCGATGCGGCCGGCACCGAGGCCGAGCGGCTTAAGCCCGAGACCGTACTGACCGTCGAG
>JAZGJJ010000089.1 GCA_036482575.1 Thermodesulfobacteriota bacterium | reverse complement strand
CCTTTGTTGGGTCCCATCCGGAGCTCGCGGCGGCCTTCGCTCTTGTAGTCGGGGTGGTACTTACTCAACCACTCATGGCGCTGGTCCAGCGTAAGCTGAGGGAAGTGCTTCCCGGCCTTGGCCCTCTCCACCCTCTGGGGCCGGGTGGCCTCGACCTTCTTTATCGACGCCTCAAACTCCTTCGTGTATCCCATATCTTTTCTCCGTGTTTTTAGGAAATCTTTAGGATTATAGATTCTCTTTTCCCTTAATAAAGTCCTTCCAACTTTTAGTTAGCTACGGTAGGCGCTCCCCTTTTAAGGGGGGCGCCTACCGTAATTAAAAGTTTTTGGAAGGAGTCTGAGAAAACCTTTTTACAAAAAGGTCAGCGGACCCCCGGTTTCCTCAGGGCCTTACAGGTGGTCCTTGTCCTCGGGCATCCACTCGCCCGGCGGTGCAAGGTCCGGCTCCCTTTCCCTCTCGGTATATAATTTCTTTAGCTCCTCGGGCTTCTTCTTGCCGAGATCCTTGAGCATCTTCTCGTACTTCCCGCTCTTCACCTCTTCGGCTCGCTTTTCGAGATGCTCGGCCTTCGGAAGGATAAGCTTTCCGTATACCCTCCTCACGAACATGGCTGCCGTAAACTGGGATATCTGGGCCGGGCACCTGGAGGCGCAGAGGCCGCACATGACGCAGTCGAAGCTCTTAAGCGCCGCGCCCTTCAAGTCGCCGCGCTTCATGAGCGCTATATAGTCCATTACGTCTATATCCATGGGGCACGTCCTGGTGCAGGTGCCGCACCCGACGCACTTGAAGACCTCGGGGTAGAGGGTCCTGAGTTCCTCGTGCGGGTCGCCGGTTATCTTCTCCAGGTCGTAGCCGGGCCTGTTGGCCGGGAAGAACGGGAGCTGTACGATGACCATATTGGGCTCGGCCACGGTCTGGCAGGCGAGCCCGGCCCGGAGCTTATAGTCTCCGAGGAAGCGGTAGAACGTGGCGCACGCGCCGCATATCCCGCCCCTGCATCCGCAGCCCCGGACGTAGGTGTAGCCCGCGTACTCCACGGCCTTCATTATGGTGAGGGTCTCGGGCACCTCGTACTCACTCCCCATAATGTAGATGGGTATCATCTTCGCCCCTTCGGGCGGGATGGTCCTGTCTCCGGTCGCGAGCGGTTTTATCGTTTTCTTTTTGTCTGCCATAATAGCTCCTTTACGTATAACGCATCACGCACACGCATCACGGCCTCTAAAAATCGTTATACATCTTTTTGACTTCCGTGGCCGTGTAGACCGGCCCTTCCTTGCATATGTATATGTCCCCGACGTTACACCTGCCGCACTTGCCTACGCCGCACTTCATCTTGTTCTCGAGCGTGGTGTAAACGTTATCCGGGCTGAAGCCGAGCTTTTCAAGGCTCTGGAGCGAGAACTTTATCATAATCGGCGGGCCGCACATCACCGCGATCGTGTTCTCCGGCTTCGGGGCCGCCTCCTCGAGGACGGTCGGCACGAAGCCGACTTCACCCTTCCAGTCGTCGGTCTCGCCGCCGGGGTCCACGGTCTGGACGAGATTTACGTCCGCCATGGCGTCCCACTCGGCGAGTTCATGTTTATAAACAAGGTCTTCTACGGTCTTGGCGCCGTAGACTATGGTTATATCCCCGAAATCAGCACGGCGGTCCAGGCAGTTCCATATGACCGACCTGACCGGCGGGAGCGCTATGCCGCCGGCAACGAAGACCAGGTTCTTGCCCTTCCACTCGTCTATGGGGAACCAGTTGCCGTAAGGCCCCCGGAACCCCATTGTATCACCTACGGAGAGTTCCGCAAGCGCCCCGGTGACGCGCCCGGTCCTCCTGAAAGTGCACTCGACGTAGCCCTTCCGGGTCGGCGAGGAGGCCACGCAAAAGGTGCTCTCGCCCAGGCCGAAGGCCGAGTAGAGCGCGAACTGCCCGGCCTTGAAGTCGAAGGCTTCCCGATGGGCCTCGTCCTTGAAGACCAGCCGGAAGGTCCTTATATCCGGGGCCTCGTCGCGGACGTCCTCTATGGTCACGAGGTGGGGCAGGTATATGTTACTCGTCGCTGTCGCTCCCTTGGTCATTACGCCTTCGATATCGCCTCCATAACTTCGGTTATGTCGAGCCTTACGGGGCAGACCCTTATGCACCGCCCGCAGCCCACGCACCCCTTGGACGAGAATTTTTCCGGGTAAAAATTGAACTTACACATGAACCTGTTCCGCCAGCGCTTATACTGCGTGTCACGGGGGTTATGGCCGCTCGCGTGGAGCGTAAAGTGGTCGAACTGGCAGGCGTCCCAGTTCTTCCTCCTCTCGCCCTCGGAGTAGACCCCCTCGTCGGTTATGTCGAAGCAGTGGCACGTGGGGCACGAAAACGTACACGCCCCGCACCCGATGCACTTCCTCGCGAGCTCGGCCCAGAGGGGGCTCTCATAGTTTTCCTTATCCTTGAGCCACTCGCCCACTTTTTCCAGATCCACTTCGAGCTTGTCCGGCTCGAAGAGTTTTTTCGGCTTGCCTTCGGATTTGGCCTCGAATACGCTCTTGTGCTTTTCGACGAACGCCCTGCCCTTATCGGTGAGGGTTTCCACTATGTAGTCGCCCTTATCGGTTTCCCTCAAGAGCACGTCGCTCCCGTCCGGGCTCTCCGGCGAGAGGCCGACCTCGGTGCAGAAGCACGACTCGTCCCCCCGGGTGCAGGTGACGGTAATGACCGTGGCCCTGTCCTCTCTCTTCGTGTAGAACTCGTCCACGAAGTCCCATGTAAAGACCGACCTGAGCGACGCCACACTCGCCGCGTCGCACGGCCTGGAGCCGAATATCACGGTCTCCGGGGGGTCTATCTTTACGTCCCTGAGCTCCACCCCGCCGCCGCTTACCTCGCTTCCGATGGTGAAGGACGCTACGGGTTCGGTCTGCGGGAAGAGGAACTCCTTGAACGAGTTGCCCGGCACAATATAGTCGCTCTCGACCTCCCCGGCGCTAGTGACGGGCTTATAGACCACCCGGCGCGCGTCCGTCGTAGGTATCGGTAAAAAGAAAGGAAAACAAATTTTATCCCGA
>JAZGJJ010000088.1 GCA_036482575.1 Thermodesulfobacteriota bacterium | reverse complement strand
CTCTTTGCAAAGCTCTTCTCCGAGAGCTTTATACATACCTCCACCGTTATGGTAAGGAGGGAGTGTCTTGATGAGGCCGGGCCCTTTAACGAAGAGTATATGTGCGCCGAGGACTACGACCTGTGGCTGAGGATAGCGAAGAGAAGGGATCTCGGCAGGTGCCGCTCCCCGCTCGTTAAGGTCAGGAAGCACGACTCGCACTTAAGCGGCGACAAGGTGCTCCTCAGGTCCACCGCGCTCGAGGTGTTGAAAAAACACTACGACCCGGCCGAGATACCCCCGGAGCTTTACAGGAGGAGGATGTCGGACATGGACATATACTTCGGCAGGGCCTACATGAGGCTCGGGGACATGAAAACCGCCGTGTCGCATTTCAAGGATTCGGTTAGGAAGACGCCCGCGAGGCCGAGGAGTTGGAGGTACCTCTTGAAAGGGTATGCGGGCTACCTCCTCGGAGGCGGAGGGGGGGGCGGTAAGTGAGGGTATGCTTCCTGGTCCATAAGGGCTTCGACTTGAGGTACAGGTGTCTGGAGTACATGGACTCCTTTAAAGAGCACGGTGTGGAGGTGGACGTCCTGAGAGTCGAGGGGAACCTCCTTAAGAGGTACGCCAACTTCTTTCGCTTGGGCGGGTATGACGTGGTAATAATCCAGAGGAAGGTCCTTTCCTCTCTCGACGGCTTTGCCGTAAGGAAGATGGCTGGGAGCGTTATCTTCGACTTCGACGATGCGATTATGTACCGCTCTTCGAAGTGGGGGGACCCGCACTCGCCGTCGAAGATGGAAAGGTTTGAAAGGATGATAAGGATGTCCGACAGGGTCTTCGCCGGGAATTCGTTCCTCAAGGCCGAGGCCGCGAGATTTACCTCCGAGGGTAACGTCGCCGTAGTCCCGACCGTTGTGGACTTGAAGAAGTACAGCCTGAAGGACTACGACAGGGCCGGCGACACCGTCACGATCGGCTGGCTCGGGAGCGGGGGGACCATCCCGTACCTCGAAGGGTTGAAACCCGCGTTGGAGAAGCTCGGCGAGAGGTACCCGAACGTCCGCCTCAAGATAGTCTGCGACAGGTTCTTCGACTGCGACAATATGGAGGTGGTCAAGAAACAATGGTCGGCCGACGACGAGGTCGAGGACCTGAAGAGCTTCGACATAGGTGTCATGCCGCTTACGGACGACATCTGGACGAGGGGGAAGTGCGGGCTAAAACTCCTTCAGTACATGGGTGTGGGCCTCCCGGTCGTCTGCTCTCCGGTGGGCGCGAACAGGGACATAGTGGCCGACGGGGTAAACGGCTTTTGGGCGAGCACCGAGGACGAGTGGGTGGAAAAGCTCTCGACCCTTGTGGAGGACGCCGTGTTAAGGAGGAGGATGGGCATGGCCGGGTACGAGAGGGTCAGGGATAGCTACTCCGTGGAAGCGGTCTTCCCGACGATACTTAATGTGGTGCGGGAGCTTGCCGCATAGAGCATATGAGTTTACGCGAGGATAATATCGACTGGCATTTGAGGGACGGGGAGGAGCCTCGCCTTCTGAAGGTCCTCTCCGGGCATACGGACGGTTTCGAGGTGGTAAAGGACAACAAGGCCAGGACCGTATGGGCGCTGGAGGCGGAAGGTAAAAGGCTCTACATGAAGCGCTATAAGCTCTCCGGCACGGCCGAGAAGATGAAAAACTCCATCCTGCCGTCGAAGGCGAGAGTGGAGTATGACGCCGCCAATACCCTTATCTCAAAAGGCATTCCCACGACGATCCCGGTGGCTTACGGGGAGAAAAGAAAAGGGGGGCTTCTCAGGGGGGCCTGGCTCGTAACCGAAGAGATAAGCGGGGTCAGGCCGCTCATAGAGTGCTTGCCCGAGATGGAGGGGGAAGAGAGAGGAGCGGCGTTAGAAAAACTCGCGGCCCTGGCCGCCACACTCCATGAAAACGGCGTCTACCACAGGGACTTCCACTGCGGCAACGTGCTCGTCCGTAGAGTCGCGGGCAAACCTCCGGAGCTCTACGTCATAGACCTCCACAGGATATCCTTCCTGAAGGAGATGCCGTACGAGAAGAGGGTCAATAACCTCGCCCACCTCTTATACTCCGTGTATGCGATGATGAGTCCGGAAGAGAGAAGGAGCGTTATCGAAAATTATTCTATCGCCTGCGGCGGAGACGGCGGTGACAGCGCCGGGGCGCTGTTCGGGGACGTCGAGAAACGGATAAAGGGCGTAAGGCGGCGGCACATGAGGAGCAGGACCGAGAGGTGCCTTAAAGACAGTACGGGCTTCGACGTCGTCGCTAAGGGGGAGGAAAGGTGCTTTGTAAGGAAGGGGCGTTCGTATGAAGACGTTAAGACCCTTATAGCGAAGCACATGGAGCTTGAGGAGAAAGGGGCTTCGGCCCTCGTCAAGAAGGACCGGTACGTAACGGCGTCAATCGTGTCCGGTGAGGGAGGGGGGGGAGGGGAGTTTTTCGTCAAGCGCTATATCAATAAAGGCGTACGGGACCTCCTCTCCGCATCGAGGGCCAGGAAGGGATGGGTCGGCGCGAACGGGCTGGTGGTGAGGGGCGTGGCAACGCCGCCTCCAGTGGCGTGCGTCGAGAGAAAAGGAGAGAGCTTCCTCATAACCGAAAAGGCGGACGCGCTCGAGATGGACAGGTTCCTCATAAAGAACTTCGGCCC
>JAZGJJ010000087.1 GCA_036482575.1 Thermodesulfobacteriota bacterium | reverse complement strand
AAGCAGATTTAAGGTTTGTTCCGTATTGTAAGAATGTGGCTGATGTTGGTGTGCTGGACATTTCCATAAATAATAGAAATGTATTTTCAGCTATCCTGAACGTCTTCTACATAGCCGCGGCCGCCTGGTTCTTCTTCTGGAACTTCAAGGCGGTAAAGCGTAAGGGGCTCCTTACGAAGGTCGGGGAGTAGGGTGTGCACCCCCCCCCACCCCACCCTTGCCGCCCCGGAGCGCACACCACCATTATCTGGCCCATCTGACCAATTTATAGGCAAAAACCCCTTGATTGCCTATTTTTTGGCCCAATATACCCTTAAAAACCCCGAAATCCCGCATATCCGGCCCGGCATGGAAATTGCTTATTATACTAATGTCCGCTGCCCGGGAAAGAGGGGTGAAGTTGCCCGCAAAAAGCCTTTACAAGCTTCCCCCCCTGTGCTATTTTTGGGCCTTGCTCAAACGGCAGAGGAGGTCGGACGATGAAGAAAATAGAGGCGATAATAAAGCCCTTCAAGCTCGACGAGGTAAAGGAGGCCCTTAACGAAATAGGCATCCAGGGCATCACCGTCTCCGAGGTAAAGGGTTTCGGGAGGCAGAAGGGACACACCGAGCTCTACCGGGGCGCGGAGTACGTGGTCGACTTCCTGCCGAAGATAAAGATCGAGATAGTGGTAAAGGAAGAGATCGTTACAAAGGTGGTCGAGACCATAGTGGAGACCGCCAGGACGGGCAGGATAGGCGACGGCAAGGTCTTCGTCCTTCCTGTGGACGAGGCGGTGAGGATAAGGACAGGGGAGAAGGGGGAAGAGGCTATATAGCCCTCTTAAGACATACTACAGCATACAACATTACAACAAGGAGGAGCAAGCAATGTCGGTAAAAACGGTTAAAGACGTTCTCGAATTCGCGAAGAAGAACAAAGTCCGGATGGTGGACCTGAAGTTCCTGGACTTTATCGGCCTGTGGCAGCACTTCTCGGTCCCCACCTCCGAGCTGAACGAAGACATGTTCGAAGGGGGCCTCGGGTTCGACGGGTCGAGCATCCGGGGCTGGCAGCCCATCCACGCAAGTGACATGCTGGTGATGCCCGACCCCTCGACCGCGCAGATGGACCCCTTCACCGAGGCGGCCACGCTCTCGCTTATCTGCAACATCGTGGACCCGATAACCAAGGAGCCCTACTCGCGCGACCCGAGGAACATCGCGCAGAAGGCCGAGGCATACCTGAAGTCCACGGGCATAGGGGATACGGCGTTCTTCGGCCCCGAGCCGGAGTTCTTCATATTCGACGACGTCCGCTTCAGCGAGGGTCCGGACCACAGCTTCTACTTCGTCGACTCGGTCGAGGGCAGGTGGAACACCGGCCGGGACGAGTGCCCGAACCTCGGCTACAAGCCCCGCCACAAGGAGGGCTACTTCCCGGTCTCGCCAAGCGACAGCCAGCAGGACATAAGAACCGAGATGTGCCTGGTGATGGAGCAGGTGGGGATAGACATCGAGTGCCAGCACCACGAAGTCGCAACGGCCGGGCAGGGCGAGATAGACATGCGCTTCGACAGTCTCCTCAAGATGGGCGACAATCTCATGTGGTTTAAGTACATAGTAAAGAACGTAGCCCGCAGGTGGAACAAGACCGCCACCTTCATGCCCAAGCCCATCTTCGGCGACAACGGCACGGGCATGCACACCCACCAGTCGATATGGAAGGACGGGAAGCCGACCTTCGCAGGCGACAAGTACGGGGGGCTCAGCCAGAGCGCGATGTACTACATAGGCGGGATACTGAAGCACGCCCGGGCGCTCAACGCCTTCACCAACCCGAGCACCAACTCGTACAAGAGGCTCGTCCCCGGCTTCGAGGCGCCGATAAACCTCGCATACTCGAGCAGGAACCGCTCGGCCTCGGTGAGGATCCCCATGTACTCGGCCTCTCCGAAGGCCAAGAGGGTCGAGGTCCGCTTCCCCGACCCCTCGTGCAACGGGTACCTCGCCTTCTCGGCCATGCTCATGGCAGGGCTCGACGGCATACAGAACAAGATCGATCCGGGCGACCCGCTCGACAAGGACATCTACGGCCTCTCCCCCGAGGAGCTCGCCAAGGTGCCTTCGGCCTCGGGCACGCTCGAAGAGGCGCTCGACGCTCTTCAGGCGGACCACGACTTCCTCTTGAAGGGCGACGTCTTCACCCAGGACGTCATCGATACATGGATAGGGTATAAAAAGGAGCGGGAGGTCGACGAGATAAAGCAGCGGCCCCTGCCCCACGAGTTCGCCCTCTACTTCGACTGCTGAGGAAGGGCACGGAGACCCAAGAAAAAAGCCCCGGGATGTCCCCGGGGCTTTTTTTCCGTTTTTACTTAACCGCACCGCCCCCGCGTGGTACTATACGTACAATGTTTAAAACTATCGAAAGAGTAATCGAGCGGATCCTCTGGGAGAGCCGGCTCATCGTCTTCCTGGCCGTCGTGGCCAGCATAGTGTCGGCCATGGTGCTGGCGCTCATGGGCAGCTACGACGTATGGCTCGTGGTAAAAGAGATGTGGCACGTCATGGGCGACGCCGAAAAATACAAGGAGTTCCACTCCACGGCCATAACCCACATAATAAGCGCTATAGACGCCTACCTCATAATGACCGTGCTCCTCATATTCGGCATAGGCCTGTACGAGCTCTTCATAAGCAAGATAGACCACCTTGAGGGGGACAGCCGCTCCTCCCGGATACTGGTAATCCACTCGCTCGACCAGCTGAAGGAAAAACTCGCCAAGGTC
>JAZGJJ010000086.1 GCA_036482575.1 Thermodesulfobacteriota bacterium | reverse complement strand
GGCCTCGTCGAACGCCCGGTAGTGGCGCCGGAGTGTTTTCTCGCTGTAGATAAATACGGGAGTGCCGACCTCTTTCGCTATGCGCGCGACCGACACGCCCTCGGCGTAAAGGTTTTTTCCTTTTCCTTTCCCCCTGTAGTCGAAGAAGTGCATCTCAGCGGTTTTCGGTTTCGGCTGGCGGGGAGGGGGGGGAGGGGGGGACGGGAGGCCCCTTCTTGCCGCAGCCGCCGATGACCGTTAAAACGGGAAGGCAGAGAAAAAGGCCTAAGATAACCGGTAACAGCGCCTTAAGCGATGCCTTCACCATTTGACCCCGAGCTCCTTTGCTACTTCCCTTAGCCTCTTCTCGACCTGTTTTTTCGCCGTCCCGCCCGTTGTCTTCCTCGCGCCGACCGAGGCCTCGACAGATACGGCCCTCTTTATGTCCCGCCCGAAGAGTGTTGAAAACCCCTTCCACTCTTTGAGGGTAAGCTCTTCGAGCCCTTTTTTATTCTTTATGCAGTGGGCCACGGCCTTGCCGACGACAGCGTGGCTCTCCCGGAAGGGTAGCCCCTTCTTTACGAGGTAGTCGGCCGCGTCCGTGGCCGTGAGGAAGCCTGATGCCGTCGCTTCCCGCATGGCGCGTTTATTCACCTTCATCGTCTTAATCATCCGGGGGAAGACGCCGAGCACCACCCGGAGCGTATCCACCGTATCGAATAGAGGCTCCTTATCCTCCTGCATGTCCTTATTGTAGGCGAGCGGGAGCGCTTTCATAACCGTAAGGAGCGTCATGAGGTTCCCGTAGACCCGGCCCGTCTTGCCCCGGGCGAGCTCGGCCAGGTCCGGGTTTTTTTTCTGCGGCATTATGGACGAGCCCGTGGCGAAGCCGTCGGAGATCTCCACGAAGCCGAACTCGGCCGAGGACCAGAGTATCAGCTCCTCGGAGAGCCGCGAGAGATGCATCATCAAGATGGACGCGGCCGAGAGGAACTCGATTATGAAGTCCCTGTCGCTTACGCTGTCCATGCTGTTCTCGGTTACGGCGGAGAAGCCCAGGAGCCGCGCCGCGTATCGCCGGTCGAGGTTGTATGGGCTCCCCGCGAGCGCGCCCGCGCCGAGCGGCAGCTCATCAAGTCGCGTAAGGCAGTCCCGGAGCCTTCCCCGGTCGCGCTTAAGCATCTCGTAGTAGGCCAGCAGGTGATGGGCGAGGAGCACGGGCTGGGCCCGCTGCAGGTGCGTGTAGCCCGGCATCACGGTTTCAACGTTCCTGCGCGCCACATGGAAGAGGGCCGCCTGCAGCGTACCCGCCAGGTCGAGCACCTCCTCCAGCGCGTCTTTCATGAAGAGCCGGGTTGCCGTAGCCACCTGGTCGTTCCGCGAGCGTCCGGTGTGGAGCTTGCCTCCGGCGGGCCCTATCTTCTTTATGAGTTTTTTCTCCACCGCCATGTGTATGTCCTCATCCGCCGGCGTGAACTTGAGCTTGCCCGAGGCCATCTCTTTTTCTATCGCGCGGAGCGCCGCGGTTATCTTCCGCGTCTCGGTCTTCGTAAGCACACCGGCCCTTTCCAGGACCATGGCGTGCGCCATTGAGCCCCGGATGTCGTGCCGGAAGAGACGGCAGTCGAACGATATGGAGGCGTTCAGCTCTTCGGCGAGCCTGTCGGTCTTGCCGCTAAAGCGGCCCGACCACGGTTTATTTGATTTTCCTTTTGCCATCAGAGTTTTTCCCTTATCGCCGCGTAGAGGAGCGGCACCATTATTTCGTGGTGGCCCGTGAGCGAATATCCCTTGCCGCCTCCGAGGGTCGGCCTCCTTACGACGTTCGTAGAGGGCCGGTAGTGCCGGATAAAGTCCATATCCACGGTGGTAAGGCTCCTTACCCTGTGGCCGAGGTTCCGGGCGAGCGTAAGCGCCTTAAGGAAGACCTCGGGCATGACGACCGTTGAACCGATATTGATATACACTCCACCCTGGAGCGTGCTTACGACCGACGCGAAGAGCTTGAAATCTCTCTCCGAGCCCGAGCCCGTGGCCGCGCCGTCCATCTGCGGGTGTATGTGGAGAATGTCCGTACCTATGGCTACGTGCACGGTTACCGGGATGTCGAGCCTCGCGCCCGCGGCGAGGATGCTAAGGTCCTTATGCGGGAAGCGCGAGCGTGAGATCATATCCCCGACCGAGCGTCCTATGCCGAGCCCCTTCTTTACCCCCCGCTTTATCGCGCCATTAAGGAGTTTTCCAGTCTCCTCGGCCATGCCGAAGGCACCCCGGCCTATCTCGGCGGAGACGTCCTCGGAGGTCTGACCCGCATAGGCGAGCTCGAAGTCGTGCACTATGCCAGCCCCGTTCATGGCCACGGCACTTATAACGCCCCGCTCCATAAGGTCTATTATAAGGGGGCTCAGCCCCACCTTTATGACGTGGGCGCCCATGCCGACGGCGACCGTCTTATCCCTCCGGTGGGCGCTCGCGACGGCCGAGGCCACGGCCCTTAGATCTTTTGCCGCGAGTATATCGGGCAGCCCGCCGAGAAAAGCCTTTACAGAGCCGCCCTTCTCGGGCACCGAGGCGACGTCGCCGACGCCGACCTTGCTCTTCCGCTTCTTTATGGAGTAGGTCTTTATCCCCCGTGGGGAGAGCGGCTTGAACCTCATGCGGAGACCTTCTTGAAGAGCAGGTGGTCCACCAGTTCGCATATGAGGTGGCACACGGTTATGTGGACCTCCTGGATGCGCGGCGTGGAGGAGGAGTCCACGTTCAATACTATGTCCGCCTTGCCCGCCAGCACCCCGCCGTCCCTCCCGGTAAGGGCGACGGTCTTTATCCCCATATCGACGGCGCACTCGACCGCCTTAACCACGTTGGGGGAGGTGCCGCTGGTGGATATGGCCAGCAGCACGTCGCCTTCCTTGCCGAGCGCCTTTACCTGCTTGGAGAATACCTGGTCGAAATCGTAGTCGTTGCCGATGCTCGTTATGACCGACGTGTCGGTGGTAAGGGCCACGGCCGGGAGCGGAGGGCGCTCTATCTCGAACCGGTTTACGAACTCGGCCACCGTATGCTGGCAGTCCGCGGCCGAGCCGCCGTTGCCGCAGGCCATGAGCTTCCCGCCGGCCTTGAAGGCCTCGGCTATCGTCTCGGACGCAAGGACGAGCCGTGAGACGTTCTTCTTGGTAAAGAACTTCTCCTTTACCTTGAGGCTCTCCTTTACTTTTTTCAGGACCAGTTCGTTTTCCATGGTTTCAGGGTACGGCTAAGTGGGCTGTTGAAAAAAGCAATATTTCTGTCACTCCCGCGAACGCGGGAGTCCAGAAGCCCTTAAAATAACTGGATTCCTGCTTTCGCAGGAATGACCATTTTTTGAAAAAGACACTTTTTCAACAGCCCTTAACTATCGATACTATCTCCTGAAAGGAGGGCGTGTCAATCTTTTTACGCGGCTTTTTCGCCCGGCTTTATATGAGGAACCGACCGTTCTTCTGTATCGGCTTTCCGTCTATGTAGAGCGCGCCGCCCTTCCGGAGGTCCTTTATCATGTCCCAGTGGACCGCCGACCTGTTCTTCCCCCCGGCCTCCAGATACGAACTCCCCACCGCCAGGTGCACCGTGCCCCCTATCTTCTCGTCGAAGAGGATGTCCTTGGAGAACTTTTTAATTCCATAATTGACGCCCACACCGAGCTCACCCAGATACCTCGCCCCCCTGTCGGTGTCGAGCATGGCGATGAGGAACTTTTCGTTCTTGTCCGCCCGGGCCTCGACCACCCGCCCCTTTCTGAACCTGAGCCTTACTCCCGTGACCTCCCGGCCCTGGTATATGGCGGGCATCTCGTAATATATGTACCCCTCGGCCGAGTTCTCAACCGGCGAGAGGAAGACCTCGCCGTCGGGCATGTTGCACGTCCCGTAGCAGGGGATGGACTTTCTCCCTTTTATGCTCATGGTCAGGTCCGTGTCCTCGCCGACTATCCTTACGGTCCTGCCCCTGTCGAGCACCTTCTTTAGCGCCATCTCTTTTTGCTTTACCCTGGTCCAGTCTATGTTCGTGGCGCCGTAGAGGAAGGCCTCGTATTCCGAGAGGCTCATGTCGGCCTCCTGGGCGAGCGCGTTGGTCGGGTAGTTGCACAGCACCCAGCGCTTTTTATTGACGATAATGTTGCTCAGCGGTTTCAGGGTCCGGCTCCTTACCCCGACCTTCTTCGGGTCCGCGGTGGAGAGGGACTTCTTGTTAAGTGGCGCCTTTATGTTGACGAAGCAGTCTATGTTCCGGGCCTCGTAGAGCCTTGTCTTCGGCAGGTGCGCGAGCTGCGCCCTGGAGGCCGTCTCGAAGAAGACGTTCTGCGTCTCCTCCAGAGCTATGCTGGTAAGCGGATGAGCCCCCGCCCGCATCACCTCCCGGAAGACCTCGATCACGAGTGGCTTCGCCAGCTCCGAGGATGAGGCTATCGAGACCGTCTCCCCCCTCCGAACCCCGAGCGAGTGCTTTACGAGGATGGAAGCGAGTTTTTTTACGCGCGGGTCGGACATGGAATTTCCTTTCTGAAAACAAAGTGTAAGCTAAGGGGCTTGAAAGTTCGCACCCTGCCGGGTGTTTTCCTCGATAAGCAGTTTTTCAATTCTGTTTCTCGCCGCCGACCTCTTAAGCGACCAGCGCGGCGCCACGAGCAGTTCCCGGGGCGTGGCGCCCGAAAGCCGGTGTACTACCACCCGCGGCGGCAGAAGCTCAAGCGATTCTACCACGAGTCCGGCATACTCATCAAGGCTTAGGAGTTTTAGTTCGTCGTCGTTACGCTCCTTGCCATTATACTCTTTCTCAAGGGCCGTGCCCTTCACCACGTCGAGCTGGTGGAACTTTATGCCCCATACCGGGAGTCTTGAGATGAACTTTACGGTATCGAGCATCTTCTCCCTCCCTTCGCCCGGGAGGCCGAAGATTACGTGGGCGCAGACCTCTATCCCCCGCGCGCGCGCCCGCCAGGCGGCGTCGGAGAACTCCCCGGCCGTATGCCCCCTGCCTATGCGTTCAAGGGTCCGGTCGCTGGAGGACTGAAGCCCCATCTCGAGCCACAGGTGCTTTCCCCCCCCTTTTAGCTCCGCGAGGAGGTCGAGCACTTCGTCGCCGAGGCAGTCGGGCCTCGTGGAGACGGCGAGGGCCAGGACGTCGGGGTGGCTCGTGGCCTCGGTATAGAGCACCCTTAGGCGTTCGGTGTTGGCGTAGGTGTTGGTGTTTACCTGGAAGTAGGCGATGAACTTTTCCACCCCGTGCCTCTTCCTTACCTTTTCCATCCCCACGGCTAGCTGTTCACCGATGGAGGCCCCGTCCTTATGGTCTTTCGGCACGAGCGTGGCCGGCTCGCAGTACGTGCAGCCTCCGGTGCCTTTAGTCCCGTCACGGGTGGGGCAGGTAAAGCCCCCGTCGAGCGTCACCCGGTATACACGGCACCCGAAGCGCTCCTTCAGGTACTCGGAAAGGGGGTAATAGCGCCTGCCTTCTTTCATTTCGCTCTCATTCCGCTCTTACCTCGTGACCAGGTACTTCTTTACGAAGCCCGTGGGCCTGTAGCTTGCCTTGGCCTCCCGGAGGCCCGGCTCCCCGAGATCCTGCTCCCTGTTTATGTACCTGTACTTCTCCGGAAGGATGGACGCGAAGGCCTGGTTCACGAACTGCAGGAGCCCCGTATATCCCGGCACCCCCTTTTCGAAGTGTGTGACGAAGGTGTCGCCTCCGGCTATCTCTTCCCCGAGGGTGTAGGCCGCGGGTTTTCCATCCACGTAGTATATGCCCCCGCAGAGCTGGAGTTCCTCGGTCATGGAAAGCGCCTCTTTAGCGGCCGTATAGTCGCCGGGGTCGTCCCTGCCCTCGCGCCAGAGGCGCAGCACCTCCACGGCGTCGGGCATGTACTCTTCAATGAGCGGCCTCCCCTCGCAGGAGTAGCGGTTTACGAAGGCCTTAACGCGGTTCTTCTTCTTGTGGAACTTCCCGCCCGAGAGGCGCGTGAGCTCTTCTCTGAGGTAGAGGTAGTCGAAGTTGTCCCGGTCCTCGGTTACGCCGCGGCCCATCTCCCTGAGCTCCGCGGCCATGGCTTCGGGCACGCACTTCATGGAGGAGAACTCTTTAAAGAACTCGTCGAGCAGCTTACGGTCCGGCAGACCGAACGGGAGCATGAAGAATTTTCCCCCGCCATTAGTTCCCGTTATAAAAAATTTGTCCTCATCAAGCCTCGCTATCCGGTAGCTATGCGTTTCCCTGAAGAGATAGAGGTTGGCGAACGTGAACTCCGACACCCCTTCGGTAAGGGCGGAGAAGCGGGGATGCAGCTCCGGCCGCATTCCGGGGTCGAGCTCCGAGAGGCCGGGGTACTCCTCTATGACCGTACCTTTTTGATTTTTCACGGGTTAATGGTCTAAAAATTCTATTGTAACAGCTTTAGGCCGCCCGTGCCATGAGTTCGGCCGAATAATGACCTTGACAACCCCGAAGCGTATGCTATAACTTGAGTGACATTGACACGCGACTTCAGTGAAGTGTGTGCTTTTCAAAAAGGTCCCAAAACAAGGAGGCAGGGTATGAAAAGGTTACTGTTGTGCGCTTTAGCGGTTGCGGTGGTTCTGGGCGTTTCGGTTACCAACTCAAGCGCCAAGGTAAGACATAACGTGGGCTGCGGCCTGGGTACGATGATATTCGAGCAGGGCACGAGCGACGGCCTTCTCGTGCAGGTGGTAGCCGCAACGACCAACGGTTTCCTCGGCAACCAGACCTTCGGCATCACCTCGGGCACTTCCGAGTGCAAGCAGCAGACAACGATCGTCTCCACCGAGACGATACAGTTCGTCGCCGACAACATGGACGGCATCGCCAAGGACATAGCCTCCGGGCAGGGCGAGTCGCTCGACACGCTCTCCGAGCTGATGGAGATACCCGCCGAAGACAGGTCCGCCTTCTACGGCACGCTCCAGCGGAACTTCTCCGAGATATTCCCCTCGGACAAGGTCGAGGCCACGGACGTGATCGTCAGCATAGCCTCGCTCTACGAAAAGGGCTAATAGCCGCATACGGGCAGCAGGTACATTGGCACATCTTCAAAAGGGATACGGTTTTAAAAAAACCGTATCCCTTTTGTTTTTCATTTTTATGGCCGCCTCCACGGCCGGGGCCTCGGACGATGCCTACCTGTCCGAACTCCTGAACCTCGCCGAAGAGAAGGCACTCCATGAGGCCCGCTACTGGCAGGTGCTCCTCCACTATAAGTCCAGGCGCGGAGGCATGGAGAGCCTCGTCGACGACCATAAATTCTTCCTCTCTCCCAACGGCAAACGGGACCCGAAGGCCGAGCTTGCCGCCACCATAAGGGGTTTTTTCCTTTTCCTTTTCCGCGAGGACGTGGAAAACGACGACGAGCACCCGAGGTGCCGCTTCCCGGCCCGCTACGCGTGGCTGAAGAAAAACCTCGATATGGACGAGTCCGGGCTTCCGCCGGTCGAGTGCAAAAAGTTCGACGAGGTTATGGAGGAGGTAAACCCGCGCTCCGCGGTCTTCGTCTTCCCGGCCTCCTACATGAACAGCCCGGCCTCCATGTTCGGCCATACCTTTATAAGGATCGACACCACCAGAGAGAGCAAGCTCCTCTCCCACGCCGTCAACTACGCGGCCATAACCGAGGAGACCTTCGGCCCGTTCTTCGCCTTCAAGGGCATCTTCGGCCTCTACCCCGGCTACTTCTCCATCCTCCCCTACTACCAGAAGATAAAGGAGTATAGCGACGTGGACCAGCGCGACATGTGGGAGTACTACCTCGACCTGACCGAAGAAGAGGTGTGGAGGATGGTCTTGCACATCTGGGAGCTGCAGGGGATATACTCCGACTACTACTTTTTCGACGAGAACTGTTCCTACCACCCGCTCCTCTTGCTCGAGGCCGCCAGACCCTCCCTCTCCCTTTCCGACCGGATGGGGCTTTCGGTTATACCCGTGGATACGATAAGAGCGGTCTATGACGCCGGGCTCGTCCGTAAGGTCGAGTACCGGCCGTCGAAGGCCACGAAGATAAGGTATATCGCTTCACTCCTCGACGACGAGAGCAGGGAGCAAGGAATGGACGTAGCCGGGGGGAGGGCGGACCCCGGCGAGGTGCTTCAAGGGGAGGGGGGAAGAGATGAGAAGATCCGCACCCTCGACCTCGCCACCGAGTACCTGCAGTACGACTACGCCCGAGGCGAGCTCACGAAGGAGGCCTACATAGAGCGTTTCCTCGAAATCCTGAAGGTCCGCGGAAAGCTCGGCAAGACCGAAGAGGGCTTTTACGACATAAAGCCCCCGTCCCGTCCCGACCGGGGGCACCTGTCGAGGAGGCTTTCGTTCGGACTCGGCGTTAAGGACGACAGAGGGTTCCAGGAACTCCGGTTCCGGCCCGCCTACCACGCGCTCCTGGACCCCGGCGAGGGCTACATAGAGGGCTCGCAGATAGAGTTCTTCGACACCGCCTTGAGGTACTACCCCTCCGACGGCAAGGTCGAGCTCGAAGCGTTCGAGATCCTCGACATCGTCTCGCTCGCGCCGAGGGACAGGCTCTTCAAAACAATTTCCTGGAAGGTAATGACCGGCTTCGAGCAAAGGCTCTTCCCGGACAAGAACGACCACCTGGTCTACCGCCTCGGTCCCGCGGGCGGGGTCGTCTATAAGGGCCCGCTCGCCGTGGGCTACGCGATGGTCGAGAGCGACCTCCTTATAAGCGGAAGGTTTGATGAGAGCTACGCCCTCGGGCTCGGGCTCTCCGGCGGGGTGATAGGGGAGCTCACGGAGCGCTGGAAAGCCCACCTCTCCTTTAAATCCCTCTGGTACGAGTTCGGCGACGAGCACCGCCGCTACGAGGCAGCGCTCAGGCAGAGCTTCCAACTCGGGACCAACAGCGCCCTCTCGCTCGATATCATGCGGGAGAGGAGCTTTGGCGTCTACTGGACCGAGGCGAGGGTGGGGTGGAGGATGTTCTTTTAGGTGCCGGCGCACGGTCAACGCGTACGCGGTCCCATCGCAATATCAACTACCATATACCCGTAAGGGTAGTCCTTAAAATCGTTCCTTTTTAGGGTGCAATTATTGTCTTGCAACGGCTTTGTAATCAGAGTATAATCCGGCTTCCCCCGGGGTTTTGGCCCGGGGCGGGGGCGGGTGAAAAGGGTGTAGTATGAAAGACGGCCTTAAAGCCCGTAACCCCTTGTAAAACCATATGTTTTTCAAGAGCTTTCCCCGTGAAAACGGTTGAATTTTATGGCCGTTTCATGGTATAATGTTACAGTTATAAGGGCCGCGCCGGGACCTTCCGTACGGGGCCGGGGCGGCGGGAAGGGGGACCAACCATGAGCGTCAGATATCTGAACATAGAAGATAGAGAGAATACGGCCAGGGAATACCCTTGCGAGGAGTGGAAAGAGCAGCTCAGGAACTACGTCAACACCCTCGCGCGACTGAGGGAGTATATAAACCCCACCCCCGAGGAGGAGGAGGCGGTAAGGGACCTTGGCACCAGGTGGGGCACCACCCCTTATTTTGCTTCTTTAATGGACCGTGACGACCCGAACTGTCCGATACGGAGACAGGTCGTCCCCTCCATGAAGGAGCTGGAGAACCGCCACGGGATGGAGAACTTCCTCATCTGGAAGGAGAACCGGGCCACCGGGGAGAAGAGGCCCGACACCATCGCCAGACAGTACCGCGACCGCGTGGCCTTTACGATAGTGGACTCGTGCGCCAACTACTGCCGCCACTGCTTCCGTAAGGAGGTCGTCGTGGATCAGAGCCTGAAACTCCGTTTCGACGTGGAGGAGGGGCTCAGGTGGCTGCGGGAGCACACCGAGGTGCGCGACGTGCTCATAACCGGCGGGGACCCCTTTATACTCTCCGACGAGAAGATCGAGCACATAGTCCGCAGCCTCCGCGAGATGTCCCATATCGAGATGATACGTTTCGGCACCAGGACCCCGGTCGTGCTGCCGCACCGTATAACCGACGGGCTGAAGAGGGTGCTGGGTGGCTACCACCGCGTGCCCATCTGGGTCAACATCCAGTGCAACCACCCCAGAGAGATTACCGAAGAGGTCGGGAGGGCCGTCTACGGGCTCCTCTCCTCGGGCGTAAGCGTGGGCAACCAGGCGGTGCTCATGAAGGGCATAAACGACGACGTCGAGACCTTCAGGGAACTGCACCAAAAACTCCTGAGGATAAGGGTGAGGCCGTACTACGTCTTCTACTGCGCGGCCGCGCCGGGGCTCGACCACTTCCGCACGTCGGTCGAGAAGGGGGCCGAGCTCATCCGCGACGCCCTGCGCGGACACACGAGCGGGCTCGCCCAGCCAATGTACGTGGTCTCCACCAACATCGGCAAGATCCCGCTCATGCCCGACTACTACTTCGTGGACAAGACCGACAAGAGGTACGTCTTCAGGAACTACAAGGGAGAGGAAACCACGCTTCCGAACGTAGCGGAAGTAGAGGAGGAGTAGCGCCGGCCTGTTTATGCCTCTCCCGGCTTGGATCGCCCGAATGGCCTGCCCGAATGGTCTGAATGGCAGGTACGGTTCGGGCAGCGGCGCGGACTAAGAAGTGGCCTTAAGGAACCGGCCCAGCGCCATGTCCGTTTGCGCGATGTGGTCGGAGAGCCATCCGGTAAGCCATCCGTGGGTCTTTATGGCAAAGAACTGGGATGGATCTCTTTCATGGAACTCCCGCTTGAACTCCTCGAAGTCCCGTATGAATGAGGCGTGCTCTTCCTTGTGCGTGGCCCGGTTCGGGTAGCCGCGTTCGTCCATGAAGGTCTCCTCCACGGCGAAGTGCGCCGTTATGTAGCCCTCCAGGAACGCTATCACTTCGCCCACCTCTTCCCTGCCGACACCCAGCTCCATGGCCCTCTTGAACTCGTTCATTCTCTCGAACAACACCTTGTGCTGGCTGTCTATCAGCTCATTGCCGGTAGTCAGGCTTTCGTCCCATTCCATATCTCCGACCTCCTTCAGCCGTGTCCGCCGGGGATGTCCGTAAAGCCGTAGGACCGTCCCCCGCCGGAACCAAGTATGATATGTATAATGTATGGTCCGCCCTTTGTCATTGTTCCTGGTACGGCATCTCCTCCGTGTTTCCGACCTATGGTTTGGTCCTCAGGTACAGGCCAAGCGCCCTGTCGGTCTTCCCTATGTGCCCCGTAAGCCAGTCTTTAAGCCAGTCGTGGGTCTTTACGGCAAAAGGTTCGGAGGAGCCCTTCTCGTCGAACTCCCTCTTGAAAATCTCGAACTCCCGGACGAACGAGGCGTGCTCCACCTTATGCGGGTTCAGCTCCGGGTATTTGAGGCCCTTCATGAAGGCCTCCTCCGCCGTAAAGTGCTCTACCACGTAGTTCTCCAGGAAGACGATTACCGTCGCGACCTCCTCCCTGCCCAGGTCCAGTTCCATGGCCCTCTTGAGCGCGCGCACCCTGCGGAAG
>JAZGJJ010000085.1 GCA_036482575.1 Thermodesulfobacteriota bacterium | reverse complement strand
TAAAGCGGATCAGACGTCTATCCGTTTTTATTCTTCCGGGCTTTATCGTGTGGGGAGGGATATTCCTCTACTTCGCCGGTGTCGGGAGGTTCGGCCCCTTCTGGGAGGCGGTATTCGAATACAACAGGTACTATGCCGCCTACAATACCGGTGGCATACTGACCAACCTCCGGAGCTTCCTTACGAACTCGGAGTTCTTCTTCTCTCCGGCCTTGAAGGAGGTCTGGCCCCTCGGGCTGCTATCGGCAGCATGGCTTCCGTTAAGCCGCGGCACGTACGGGCCGGTAAGGCGCTCCTTCTTCGTACTCCTCCTTCTCGGGACCCTTGTGGCCGTGGCCGCCCCCGGCCTTTTCTTCCCCCATTACTACCAGCTTTTGCTCCCCCCACTCATCATCGTCTCCGCCCTGTTCCTTTCAGACCTCGCCGGGTTTATGGAAGCAAGGGCCCCCTCGCTAAAGGCCGGGGGCGTCACACTGACATTCCTGCTTGCAGCCGGTTATCTCTCCTACCATCAGGCGCTATATCTCATGATGGGCCCCGAAGAGATCTCCGAGAAGAAGTACGGCACCATCTTCATCCACTCCCGCGAGCTTGGCAAGCGCATCGGGGAAACCACAACCCCCTGCGACACCATATACGAGTGGGGGGCCGAGACGGGACTCTACTACTACAGCCGGAGAAAGGCCGCCTCCGGGATATTCAATGTCTACCACCTTATGGTCGGACCGCTCGAATACAGGTTCAAGAAGTTCGAAAAGTTATCCGCCTCGCTTGAGAACTCGCCCCCCGCCCTTTTTATATGGAGCAACCGCTACGGCAAGGTGGACGATGGCCCACTCGCCAGGTTCATCCGGGACAACTATAACCCTGTCGGCATCTACATGGAATACGACATCTACGAGTATAAACACAGGAAGGCGCCGGGTGGTGATGACTGCACGGAAAAGGAAAAAACCGGCTGACGGGCCAACCTTGCAACCGCCGCCGTTTTATGGCACCCTTTAACGACAATGTGTTACCTCAGCATAGTAATCCCGGCCTACAACGAAGAGAAACGGCTCCCGGATACCCTTATAAAGATACGGGACTATCTCAACCGGCAGGACTACACGTGGGAGATAATAGTGGTGGACGACGGGAGCGCGGACAACACGATAGGGGCGGCGAGGGAGGCGCTGGGTGAAGAAGGGCTCACCGTCATAGGGAACAGGACCAACTCGGGCAAGGGCTGGTCGGTCAGGAGGGGGATGCTGGCGGCAAAGGGCGAGGTGGTGCTCTTCTCGGACGCCGACCTCTCCACGCCCATTGAAGAACTCGACAAGATGCTCCCGCTCATAAGGGAGGGCTGCGACATAGTCATTGGTTCGAGGGCGCTGCCGGACTCCGACATCGTCGTGCCCCAGCCCCGGCACAGGCAGACCATGGGAAAGATCTTCAACCTGCTGGTGAGGGGCATCCTCCTCGGCGGCTTCCGGGACACCCAGTGCGGGTTCAAGTGTTACAGGGGGGAGGCCGCCCGGGCCGTCTTCGGCCTCCAGAGGCTCGCGGGCTTCGCCTTCGACGTCGAGGACCTTTATATAGCAGGGAAGCTCGGCTTAAAGGTCAAGGAGCTGCCCATCAGGTGGCTCGACTCGCCGGACTCGAGGGTGGGGCTCGTCGGCGGCTCCTCCTCCATGCTCCTGGACCTTTTCAGGATAAGGCTTTACGACCTCGCGGGCATGTATAAAGTTTAGTCCCGGCGCGCCTGCACCCCTTACGGCGCGCCCTTTACACTTTCACTTCACCCGGACACAAAGAAATGGTAGAATCCGTTAAAATCCGAAAAATTGGAGGAGGAGGGCCAGTGTAATGGATATAACCACGGAAAAACTTATCGAACACCTGAACAACGACCTCTCTATGGAGTACGCCGCGGCTATACAGTACATCCAGCACTCCTCGGTCATGACCGGGGCGCAGTACGGCGACATAATAAAGGAGCTGAAGATCCACGCTAACGAGGAGATCGGCCACGCCATGGTGCTGGCCGACCAGATAGATTTTCTCGGGGGCGTGCCCACGGCCGACGTGACGAAGATAAATACCGCGAGCGATAACGTGGAGATGCTCGAGCAGGACCTTGCCGGCGAGGAGGGCGCAATAGCGCGCTACAAGCTCCGGATAGACCAGGCCGAGGCGTTGAAGGAGTTCGCTCTGGCCCAGCAGCTCAGGAACATCCTCGCCATGGAGCAGGAACACGCCATGGACCTGAAGCAGGCGCTCGGCAAGTAACCGCTCTCTTTCGGGTTATGGGATAAGCTGATGAGTAATAACAGGGTAAACGACAGGGTGCCGCTCCGATACGTCGTAATGTACGGCCCGGAGAGGCCGCCGGAGAAGACCTCCTACACGACGGACCTCTCGGAGACCGGGCTCTGCATAAAGACCGTCCAGGTCTACAGTCCGGGCACGAAACTGTACCTTAATATCGAAGTCGACGACGACATCTACGCGTGCGAGGGGGTCGTCATATGGGCCAAGAAGGTATCGCCGAACCTGATACGTACCCTTAAGGGCGGCATGGGGATAAAGTTCACGCGTATCGACGAAGCACTCCTGGAAGCCTACCAAAGGAAAAAAGCGGAGGAGGGTTAGCGAAAAAGGGGGGGCGCCTTTACTTTCCGACCCCGTAACCCCTCGGCGTAACCATCCTGCCCGCCGCCGTATAGGTGGTCGAGTTGCCTATAACCAGAAGCGTCGACATATCCACCGTATCATAAAAGCTCTCGACCCCCCCGAGGGTCGTAACCCTTACCTCTTCGTCATCTCTCGATGCGTTCCTTACCACACCCACCGGGGTCGACGGCTCCCTGTACCTGCGTATAATATCGACCGCACCGGGCAGTTGGGCGGTCCTCTTTTTACTCTTCGGGTTATAGAGTACTATCACGAAGTCTCCGCTCGCGGCCGCCTCGACCCGCCGCTCTATCGTCTCCCACGGCGTCAGGAGGTCCGAGAGCGAGACGGAGGCGAAGTCGTGCATGAGCGGAGCACCCAACACCGCGGCCGCCGCCGCGAATGCCGGTACACCCGGAACGACCTCCACCCCGAACGGAACTTCTCCGTCTCCCATAAGCTCCAGCAAAAGTCCGGCCATGCCATATATGCCCGCGTCACCGGAAGATACCACGGCCACGCTCCTGCCCGAAGAGGCGAGCTCTATCGCCTTCCGGCACCTCTCCACCTCGCCGGTCATGCCGGTGGAGAACGTCTCCTTGCCCCGGGTAAGCGGGGAGACGAGCTCCAGGTAACGCGCATAGCCGACGACCCACTCCGCCGAGGCGAGCACCTCCCTTGCCCTCTCCGTCAGGTGCCCGAGCCCGCCCGGCCCGATGCCTACGACGTAAAGGGCGCCCTTGCCACAGCCGCCGTGACCTTCCCTGCTTTTATCTTCTTTACCCATAGTTTTTCAGTTCCGGCCGAGAGGAGTGCCGCTGGCTCGCATACCCCGCCCACCCCGACCTTCTCCATTACCATGCGGGACGGACCGGACGGGAGTTTCTTTATCCGCTTGAGCTTCGCCTTCGAAAAAAAATCGACCGGCTTACCCTCCCTCTTCGCGAAGGCGATAAGGCCCCGCTCGTCCCTCTTTATGTCTATCGTGGCGAAGTTCCTTACGGAGAGAGGGGATACCTCTGCGGCCTTTAGCGCCTTCTTACAGGCCGTCTCGATTGCCTTCGCGCTAACGCCCCTCTCGCAGCCGAGGCCCACGACGAACTCCGGGGGCCTCAGGATGAGCGTCTTTTCAGGTAGCCCGCGCGGCAGCTTCTTCTTAAGCACTGAAGAGACGAGTACCACCGCGCCGCCGGTCGAGGTCCGCAGGGTTTTGCGGAACTTAAAGACCCCGCTCTTGCCGAACGCCCCCTTCATGGCCTTGAGCCTTTTAGCGTCACTATCGACGACTGTAACGGGCGTACCCACCCCCCCCACCCCCCC
>JAZGJJ010000084.1 GCA_036482575.1 Thermodesulfobacteriota bacterium | reverse complement strand
GTGGAGGCGACGAAGAGGCTCGATACGAAGTCCTCCTCCTTCGTGGTCATGCCCATCTTCCCCTTGCCGCCCCTCTTCTGTATGCGGAAGAGGCTCGTGGGGTTCCGTTTTATGTAACCGGAGTGCGAGATGGTTACGACCATGTCTTCCTCGGCTATCACGTCCTCGATGGTTATCTCCCCGGCCTCGGCGACTATCTCGGTCCTCCTCTCGTCCGCGTACCGGCTCCTTACCTCCTTCAACTCATCCACAACCACGTCCATTAGGAGCTTTTCGCTCCCGAGTATGGCCTCGAGCTTCTTCATGAAGGCCTTTATCTCCTTGTACTCGGCGGCTATCTTCTCCCTCTCGAGCGCGGTAAGCCTCTGGAGCCTCATTTCGAGGATGGCCTGGGCCTGAAGTGCGGAGAGCTTGAACTTCTTCATGAGGCCGCCCTTGGCCTCCTGCGGACCCTTGGACTTCCTTATGAGCTTTATCACCTCGTCGAGGTTGTCGATGGCGATCTTCAGCCCTTCGAGAATGTGGGCCCTCTCCCTGGCCTTCTTCAGATCGAAGACCGTGCGCCTGGTGACGACCTCCTTGCGGAATATTATAAACTGCTCCAGGAGCTTCGGGAGGGTAAGGACCCTGGGCTGGCCGTCCACTATGGCGAGGTTTATGACGCCGAAGTTGGTGCGGAGCTGGGTGTGCACGTAAAGGTTATTCAGGACCACCTCGGCCACCTCGTCCCTCTTAAGCTCCACCACGATCCTCATCCCGTCCCTGTCGGACTCGTCCCGGATGTCGGATATGCCCTCTATCTTTTTCATCCTTACGAGCTCGGCTATCTTCTCGATGAGCCTGGCCTTGTTGACCATGTAGGGTATCTCGGTTACGACGAGCGACTCCCTTCCGGTCCGGGGGTGGGTCTCCACGCCTACCCTGGCACCCATCCTGACCGAACCCCTGCCGGTGGTGTAGGCGTCGCGTATGCCGGAGCTTCCGTGTATGAAGCCGCCGGTGGGGAAGTCCGGGCCGGGCACGAGCTCCATGAGCTCCTTTACTGTGGCCGTGGGCTTCTCTATGAGAAGGATGATAGCGTCTATAATCTCTCCGAGGTTGTGCGGCGGCATGTTGGTGGCCATGCCGACGGCTATGCCGGAGGAGCCGTTCACCAGAAGGTTCGGGAAGGCGGCGGGCATTACGGTGGGCTCGGTCTCTTTCTCGTCGTAGTTGGGGGCGAAGTTGACCGTCTCTTTCGCGATGTCGCCGAGGAGCTCGCCCGTGAGGCGCGCCATCCTGGCCTCGGTGTAACGGTAGGCCGCGGCCGGGTCTCCGTCTATGCTGCCGAAGTTGCCCTGCCCGTCAACGAGCGGATACCTGAGCGAAAAGTCCTGGACGAGCCGGACGAGCGCGTCGTATACCGCCGAGTCGCCGTGCGGGTGGTACTTACCGATGACGTCTCCGACTATACGGCCCGACTTCTTGTAGGGCCTCGAGTGCTCGAGCCCGAGCTCGTGCATGGCGTAGATGATGCGCCTGTGCACGGGTTTCAGCCCGTCCCTGACGTCCGGAAGCGCCCTGCCTATGACCACGCTCATCGCGTAGTCCAGGTAGGACTTCTTCATCTCGTCTTCTATGTATACGGCTATCTCTTCCCTTGCCACGGCTCTCCGAACCCCTCCATGCGTCGGTTAGTTAGTCTGTTATAATATTAAGGATTCGGGGGCCTGTCAAGGTGTTTCACACCCTGAGGGTGTCTCGGGGGCGGAGAGAGGGGGCAGTAGCGACAGCTTCCTCTGATTGAGAGCCCACGCCCCCCTTGTCTTTGGGGGGCCTCGGGAAAGACAAATAGGACGGGTTCTTAAGACGCTGCCGAGGGGAAGGCCAAGGAAGAAATAAACGGTCGCTGTCCCTATTTACGCTCCTATTTACGCTCTATTTACGCTGTCCCTATTTACGGTCGTCCCTATTTACGGTCCCTATTTACGGGTGTAATCAGAACGATTACAACTCGGGTTGCAACTGATAAAGGACGTGGATAAGGTGTTCAGACGGCCAACCGCACTTTTGCTTTGTCTGTTTTTGGTGACCTGTGGGACGAACAGCTCCCTTGCCGGGGATGTTTCAGAGAAGGAGTGGGGTCACTCTTGGGGTCCACTCTTGGGGTCCCACTCTTGGGGTCAGGTCTTGCAATCACACATTGAACGGTTCGGTCACCCCTCTTTGACAACCGGATAACCATGCAGTTCCTTCCTGATATTCCGCGGCAATGAAAAATTTTCGTGTTCGAGGCTTGCGAGACCCCCAAAAAGGCAAGGCCTTTTTGTATGGTGGCGAGCGAAGCGTACCGCCCCCACCCTACTTTTCAGCACCCCGCCACAATTTTTAATGACTTCCCCTTTTTTTTCTGATAAACTTGGTACTTTCACGTTCGGGTTGCCCGGGTTCGCCCTCCCCCCCTCCCCCTCCCCACGGAGAAGAGAGGCGGCGGGAACTATGGAAAAAAAAGATTCGAGAGGCTGTTGATGGCCGAAAAAAAATTCGTCTACTTCTTCGGTGACGGCAAGGCCGAGGGCAAGAGGGGCATGAAGAAGCTCCTCGGCGGCAAGGGCGCGGGCCTGGCCGAGATGACCAACATAGGACTCCCCGTACCCGCCGGCTTCACCATCACCACCGAGGTCTGCGACCTCTTCTACAAGAACAAAAACACCTACCCCAAAGGCCTCAAAGAAGAGGTCGCAAAGCACCTCCAAAAGCTCGAAAAGCTCGCCGGCAAGAAGTTCGGCGACCCGGACGACCCGCTCCTGGTATCGGTAAGGAGCGGGGCGGCCAGCAGCATGCCGGGCATGATGGAGACCATCCTGAACCTCGGGCTGAACGACCGCTCCGTCGAAGGGCTCGCCAAAAAAACCTCCAACCGACGCTTCGCTCTCGACGCCTACCGCCGCTTCATAGTGATGTACGGCTCCACGGCCAGGGGGATAGCCAAGGAAAAGTTCGAAGAAGAGTTCGAGGGGATAAAAGGACGCCGCACCAAGCCCCGGCTAAAGCTCCGCTCCAGAAAGATCCTCGACACCGACGTCAACGAAGAAGAGCTCGCGGAACTCATCACTATACTCAAGGGCGTCTACAAGGACAGCACCGGCGAGGAGTTCCCCCAGGACCCGCAGATCCAGCTCTGGGGCTCCATGGACGCGGTCTTCGGCTCCTGGATGGCCGACAAGGCCGTTACCTACAGGAGGGTCGAGAAGATAACGGGGCTCCTCGGTACGGCCTTGAACGTGGTGCAGATGGTCTTCGGCAACAGGGGCGAGACCTCCGGGACCGGGGTATGCTTCACCCGCGACCCCAACACCGGCGAGGACGTATTCTACGGCGACCTCCTCATGAACGCCCAGGGCGAGGACGTCGTAGCCGGAATCCGCACCCCCCTCCACCTGGACGAGCTCGGAAAACTCATGCCCGACGCCTACAGTCAACTCACCGACGTAAGGAAAAAACTCGAAAAACACTTCTGCGACATGCAGGACATAGAGTTCACCATCGAGGAGGGAAAACTCTACATACTTCAGACAAGGAACGGAAAACGCTCTCCCGCGGCCGCCTTCCGGATCGCCGCCGACATGGTGGAAGAAAAGCTCATAACCAAGGAAGATGCCATCCTGAGGGTAACGGAGAACGACATAGAGGGGCTCTTCTACCCCGTAATCGACCCTCACATCCCGCAGGACGAGCTAAAGAAAAAGCTCTTCGCCACCGGAATAGACGCCGTGCCGGGAGCGGCCGCCGGACAGGTGGTCTTTACGGCGAAGGACGCCGAGGAGTGGGCCGCCGAGGGGAAAAACGTGCTGCTGGTAAGGCAGGAGACGAGCCCCGAGGACGTGGGCGGGATGCACGCGGCAAGGGGGATCCTGACGGCTACGGGCGGCAAGACCTCGCACGCCGCGGTGGTGGCCAGGGGCTGGGGCAAGTGCTGCATCGTCGGCTGCGAAGACCTCTTGATAGACGAGGCCGCGAAGACCGTCTCGGTAGGGGGTACGGTGGTAAAGGAAGGTGACGAGATAACCATAAACGGCTCCTCGGGCGAGGTCTTCGTCTCGGCCCTGCCTCTCATAGAGCCGGTCCTCCCGAAGGCCTACGACACCATAATGAAGTGGGCGGACAAGGCGCGGAGGCTCGAGGTAAGGACCAACGTGGACACCCCCTACGACGCCGAGAACGCGCTCCGCCTGGGCGCGGAGGGTTTAGGGCTCTGCAGGACCGAGCACATGTTCTTCGATACCGACGAACGGAGGCTTGCCATTCAGAAGATGATCGTCGCCTCCAACAGCACCACGAGGAAGCAGGCCATCTCCGACCTCCTGCCGCTCCAGAGGAGGGACTTTACCGGCCTCTTTACGGTCATGGACGGAAAGTCCGTCACCATAAGGCTCCTTGACCCGCCGCTCCACGAGTTCGTCCCCCATAACGAAAGCGACCAGAAACACCTGGCCCAGGCACTCGGGATTTCCTTCACCGACGTAAAGCGGCGCATCGACAAGTTGCACGAGGCCAACCCCATGCTCGGCCACCGCGGCTGCCGGCTCTGCATAACCTACCCCGGCATACTCGAGATGCAGGTAAGGGCCATAATCGAGGCCGCCTGCGACTGCAAGAAAAAGGGCATAAAGGTGTCCCCGGAGATAATGCACCCCCTCATAATGGACCCGAAGGAGCTCGGAATACTGACCACCGCCACCCGCAAGGTGGCTGACGAGGTAATAAAGGAGAAGGGTGTCGAGGTAAAGTACCTCGTCGGCACGATGATAGAGGTCCCCAGGGCCGCGCTGCTGGCCGACCGCATAGCCGAAGTCGCCGACTTCTTCAGCTTCGGCACCAACGACCTCACGCAGATGACGCTCGGCATGTCCAGGGACGACTCCGGAAGGTTCCTCCCCGACTACGTGGACGAGAAAAAGAGCGGCATCTTCAAAGACGACCCGTTCCAGTCGCTCGACCAGGAAGGGGTGGGGATGCTTATAAAGTGGGGCATCGAGAGAGGAAGGAGCGCCCGTAAGGGCCTTAAGATAGGCATCTGCGGCGAGCACGGCGGAGACCCGGCCTCGGTGGAGTTCTGCCACCGTAACGGCTTCGACTACGTCTCGTGCTCTCCGTTCCGCGTACCCATAGCGCGCCTGGCGGCCGCGCAGGCCGCGCTTAAAGAGGCCGCGGAATAATACCGGCTCATTCGCGAAGAGAGTCCAGGGCACCCCTTATCTCCCCGTCGCCGGGGTTTAGCGCAAACGCCTTCTCCAACTCCCCCCTCGCCTCTTCCCTCATCCCCTTCTCCATATAGACAAGACCGAGATTATAGCGGGCCTTTACGTAGTCCGGCTTAAGGGCTATGGCCTTTCCGTACTCTTCGACGGCCTCGTCGGCGCGGCCCTGCTTCGCGTAGGCGGTTCCCAGGTTGTAGCGGGCCCTGGCGTAACCGGGCTCAAGCCGCAGGGCCTCCTTATACTCCTCGACGGCCTCGGAAAGACGCCCCCGGCCCGCGTATATCGCCCCGAGGTTGTTGCGTACCCGTGCCTGCTCCGGCTTGAGCCATAAAGACGTTTCGTACTCCTCCATGGCCTCGGAAAGGCGACCCAGGCTGTAGTAGACGTTCCCGAGGTTCTTGTAGGGAAGGGCATAGGCGGGACCATACTTTATGGAGAGCTTGAACTCCTCCACCGCCTCCTCCATACGGCCCAGGCCGGAGTAGACGAGGCCGAGGTTGTTGCGTACCGTCGGCTTTCGGGGTGACTTCCCGACCTCGTACTCCCAGAAAGCGAGCCTGTCGGTCCACATGTCGTTCCTCACATGGGCGGCGACCGAAAGGGCCGCGACAATTACGAGCACGGCGACCCACGCGGCCCTCCCTCCCCTCCCCCCCCTCCCCCTCGTACCTGAGAAGTAGTGCAGCGCGGCCGTAAAGC
>JAZGJJ010000083.1 GCA_036482575.1 Thermodesulfobacteriota bacterium | reverse complement strand
GGGACGAAGCAATCCCGCTAAGGTCATCCTGAACCCTTGTGCTGAACTTAATTCAGTATTGGTTCAGCACCGCCGTATGCAAGCACCTTGACCGGTTGTAAAAGCCGGTCTATACTTAATCCGTAATGAGGCTCGTGCTCTACATAATGGCCGCGAGGCCGCAGTTCTTCCCGGCCGTGGTGGTGCCGGTGGTGCTCGGCGCGGCCGCGGCATGGCACCTCGCGGGCACGTTCAGCCTATGGCTTCTCATCCCGACCCTCCTTGCCGCGGTCCTCTACCACGGCGGCATAAACGTCATAAACGACTACTTCGACCACCTTAACGGTACGGACGACATAAATAAAACCCCGCTCACCCCCTTCACGGGCGGGAGCAGGATGATCCAGAAAGGGCTCATGACGCCGCTTGAAACGCTCGTGCTCGGCACCGTACTCCTTACCGCCGGAAGCCTGATCGGTATCTACCTTGTCTTTATATGCGGCTGGCCGCTCCTTCTTATAGGTCTGGTCGGCCTTACCACGGGCCTTCTCTACTCGGCCCCGCCTGTATTCTTCGCCGGGCGGGGGCTCGGGGAGCTGATGGTGGGGCTTAACTTTGGCGTGCTGACCGTCGCGGGCTCCTACTTCGTCCAGACCGGCAGCCTCCGGGCCGAAATAATCTTCATCTCTCTCCCCATCTCTTTCCTCATAGCGGCACTCCTCTACATAAACGAATTCCCTGACTACGAGGCGGACAGGGCGGCTGGCAAGCGTAACCTCGTCGTCCGTCTCGGGCCGGAGAGGGGGAGGTGGGGACTTGTCGTTATCGTGGCGGGGGCGTACCTTAGCCTCATCGTGGGGGTTCTTCTCGGACTACTGCCTCCTGCCTCACTAATAGCGTTACTGTCTCTGGTATTCGCGTGGAAGGGTGCGACGGGGCTCTTAAAGGACTACGCGGGTGGGCAGAGGTTGGTCCCTTCGATAAAGTCCATCATAGCGGCGCACACGACGGCCGGGGTGCTCCTCACCTTGGCGCACATAATCTAATCCTCCTCTATTGCCGAGTACGGCACGGCCTCGGCGGCAGGCTGACTACTCGAAGCTGTCAAAAAGCGGGGGGCAATAAAAAACGGCCGCTGTGGGGTTCTTGAAAAAGTGTCTTTTTCAAAAAAAGTCATTCCTGCGAAAGCAGGAATCCAGCTATTTCAAGGAATTCTGGACTCCCGCCTTCGCGGGAGTGACAGAAATATTGCTTTTCTCAACAGCCCCGCTACCCCTATTTACCGCCACTTGGTACTTCACCTGTTTCTATTAAACAGATGAACTGGCTCTCATCCAAGAATTGCACCCCTTGAGCTTCAGCTTTTTCAATTTTCTTTGGGCCAGCATTTTCATCGCCACAAAGGAAGTCCAGATTTTTAGTAACAGATGAAACAACCCTGAAATTATTGTTGCGAGCGAGATCAGTAAGCTCTTGTCTCTTACTTGTACCAAAGCCGGTGAAGCAGACTTGCAACCGCTTGTCTTTTACCTTGATAGAAGGAATTGAATATATCAATCTCCATGCTTCTGCATCAGACAGGGCTGAAATTTCCTCTTTGCTCATATCCGATTTGGATAGGAGAATCATCGTTGGTCTATCACTGGCCATCCTCTCTCCTTGCAACAAATTATTTTTCGCCCCGACCTTCCTCCAATAATACTCCTCGCCGAAGGTTTGTCAACGTAAAAGGGGCCTGCTTGCGTAGGCCCCTTTTCAGTCCCCCTCCCCCACCGGATACGGCACGGCCTCGTCAGTTGACACACTGCCGAGCGTCCTTAAGACAACCACCGCCTCCATCACGAGCCACACCTCCAGCACCAGTATCCCCGAGCCGAGCGAGATAAGGAGCCAGTTCCCGGCGGCGAGGAAGTTCCCGATATTTATGACCATGGCCCAGGCGGAAAAAACGAGCATCAATACCATGGGAATGAACGTATAGTAGACGGGCTTCCCGCGCCTCACGAGATACATAGTTATGGCAAGGAGAGCGAGCCCTGCCATGAGCTGATTGACCGTTCCGAAGAGCGGCCACATTATGAGCCCGCCCTTGCCGTTATTTATCATGCTCAGGGCGAAGGCCGAGGCGACCGCCACCATGGTGGCCGGGTGTCGGCCCTTTAGCGGAGTGAGCCCGTAGTTATCGGCAAGCTCGGCCACCACGTATCTCTGGAGCCTCGTTGCGGTATCGAGCGTAGTGGCGCAAAAGCTTATTACGAGCACGGCCACGAGCGCCGCTCCGAGCTCGTGGCTGAAACCCACGGCCCCGAGAAACCCGGCCCCGCCCTCTACGAACGCCCCCACCTTGGCCCCGAGCCCTGCCGCCGAGTTCCAACTCGCGTAGTGCGCGTTCCAATCCGTAAGAGTGGCGAACCCGGCCGTACAGGCCAGTATGGCCATCACAGAGAGCACCCCCTCGCCGAGCATCGAGCCGTAACCTATAAAGGGCATGTCCCGCTCGTTATCCAGCTGCTTCACGGTCGTGCCGGAGCTCACCAGAGAATGGAAGCCGGATATCGCCCCGCAGGCTATCGTTATGAAGAGGAACGGCAGCATGGCGGGCGCGCCCTCGGGGTGCATATTCACCGCCGGGGCCACGATCTCGGGCCGGGCGATAAAGAGCGCCAGGTAGAGGAGCCCGAGCCCCACTAAGAGCTGGTGGGAGTTTATATAGTCCCGGGGCTGGAGCAGCACCCACACGGGCAGGATCGAGGCCACGTAGGCGTATACCAGAAGCACCACCACCCATGAGAGTATAACGCTATTCATTACAAAGGGCGGCATCTCGATAGGCACGCTCATCCCTATGTAGATAAAGACATAAAGAAGAGCAAGTGCCGAAATAGAAGCAAGAAGCGTGCTGCCGGAGCGCTTATAGATATGAAAGCCGAGTGCCACGGCTATCGGCATCTCTATCCATACCGGGAGCACGGTGGCCGGGTAGTCGATGAAGAGTATGCCTATAACGAGCGCGAAGACCGCGATTACGATAAGGAGCGCGAAAAATATCAAGAGGAGGAAGAGGCTCCTGGCCCTCGGCCCTATGAGCTCCTTCGTTACGTCCCCGATGGTCCTGCCGCCGTGCCTGGCCGAGACGACGAGAGCGCCGAAGTCGTGCACCGCGCCCATGAAGATAGAGCCGAATACCACCCATACAAGGGCCGGTAGCCAGCCCCAGATGACCGCTATGGCGGGACCCACTATAGGGCCCGCTCCGGCTATGGAGGTGAAGTGGTGGCCGAAGAGGATATGCTTTTTGGTGGGAACGAAGTCCACCCCGTCGCGGAACTCGTGGGCCGGGGTGAGCCTGTCGGGGTCTATATCGAATATCTTCCGGCTGAGGAACCGGCCGTAGAAACGGTAGGCAAGGATGTAGGCCGCAAAGGCGAATATGGCTACGAATACGGAGTTCATGGCGGGCAACCCGGTTGACGCTGCTACTCTTTCCTCCCGAGCGCCTCTTTAGTCCTCTCGACCAGGACCTTTCTGGGGTAATGGAGCCCGTTCAACCTGTAGGCGAGGTTGCCCTCTCTGTCGATAATCGTGGTGCTGTTGGTATGGTTATATTCCCCGTCCTTGCTCTTCGTATACCTTATCTTGTACGCGGCGAGGGCCTTATCGATATCTTCACGGCTGCCGGTAAGGAAGACCCACCCCGTGGGGTCCGCGCCGAGAAGGCGGGCGTGGGCCCTTAAAGCCTCCGGGGTGTCCCTCTCCGGGTCGACGGTCATGGAGACGAGGATAAGGTCCTTGCCGAGCCTTTCCCCGAAGGTGTTCTGTAGTGTTATGAGCTTGGACTCCAGGAGGGGGCAGGCATACGTGCAGTGGGTATATATGTAGGTTATCACCACGACCTTGCCCCTCCAGTCCGAAAGGCTTACTTCCTCTCCGTCCTGGTTTACGAGCGTGAAGTCCGGGGCCCTGCCTTCGAGTTCCTCGTAGAAGGTGAACTCGTCCCCTTTCGTATGGACGTGCTCGGCGTGTTCTACGCCCCCGCCTCCCCCCCCGGGGCCCCCGGCGGCCATCTCATGAGTTCCGCAGGAGTAAAGGGAAGGAATCAGAAGGAACGCGGCGGCGGCCGTTAAGAGCTTCTTCGTCATGGTCCGCACCTGGCCCTACCTTACGAGAGAGGGCGGTAATACGGGAGGGGGGTCTCCGATGAAGACCGCGCCGGAGAATATAGGGTCTTTGCTGAAGCGCGCCTTTTCAAAAGAGAGCTTATCCAGGAACCTCGCGCCGGGGAAGAACGAAAACCCCTTGAAGGCGGCGCGCATAAAATGCGTCTCCTCCTTGAAGACGGTCCCCGAGAAGTAGACCACCCCGGTAAACACGGCATCCGAGAAGTCCGTATGCCCCATGAACTCCACACCCGCGAAGTACGCCCGCTCTCCGAATATCGCCTCGTCAAACAGGGCCATGCCCTTGAACACTACGCCCGAGAAGCGCACGTCATTTTGAAAGCCCGTATCCGAGAAAGCCGCGCGCCCGTAGAAGGTCGCGCCTGAAAAGCCCGCCCTTTCCTTGAAGATGGCATTGAATACCACCTTCTCCTTGAATTCGGCACCGGAAAAATACGACTCGGCACCGAACACGGCGACCCTGAAGTACGTCTCTTTCTTAAAGAGGGCTCCGGTGAAGACCCCGCCCCCGTTGAAGTCAACCGACATGAACCTCACCTTGTCGTCAAAGAGGGCGTCTGAAAAAGAGGCCTTGCCGTCAAGTACGACCTTTTTGAAAATAATTTTTTTATTAAAAAAAGTCTTCTTCGCCCGGATCGAACCGACGCCCTCGACGGACTTTATCTCCGAGGAGTTTATGGTTATAGCGTTCGTCACTATGCGGACCTTCTTGATATAAGGTCCTTTGGCCGTGACAAAAGCAGCTTTGTCCTCGTCACTCCACCCGTCGGGCAGGCTCTCCTCCTTCAAGGCCACCTTCGGCAGCTTCCTGAAGTCCAACCCGCCTTCGATAACCGAATCCGATATCTTTATGTCATAGTCCGTATCCTTTATAAGCTCGATAATATCGTCGCCCTGTATGATCCTGGCGATAACGGGCTTGCCCTTTTTGACCGCCTTGATGAGCTCTCCCCTGCTGATCGGGGCTTTGGACCCCTCCACCAGCTCCCAGGCGAAGGCGTCCGGTGTCTGAACGGTGCTCTGCGCGGCAAAAAAAGCCGCGATCAAAAGTATTTTTCCAATCCCGAATCGGTTCATAGTATCTCCTCTGCCCTATAATGTATGCCTACCGGCTTCTCTTCGAACCCTCCTTGAACTCCTCCATCTTCCTGATTCTTTCCTTCTGTTGGTTCTGCCTGTTCTGGAGCGCGCTGACCAGAGCCATCTTGCAGGTTGAAAAACGCTTAAGGGCCATATCCTTATAGCCGATCGGGCCGCTTCCGCCCGAACCGCCCGGCCCTCTCGGCCCGGAAGGCGGCCTGGCCGCGACAGGTGTGTTCGAATAGTCCCTCCCGCCGACCTCCAGATCACGGAGGTCGGGCTCGAGCATCGCGGCATCCTCAAGCAGTTGTTGTATCCGCCGCAGGGGCAGGTTCCTTGCGTCTCTTGCCTCGTCGCAGAAGGAGTCAAGTTTGTTCTTCACCCTGGTCGTGGAAGTGGTGCCCTGGTACGAAGAGCCGGGTGAGGACTGTTCCTTCTTCATCTCCTCCGCGAACTGCTCCCTGTACTTCTCCGGCACGGAGTGGTAGTTGTCGGTAACGTGGACTTTGCCTTTATCGTCCGTCCACTTGAATATCTTTGCCATGGCCGGGGCCGCCACGAGAACTATTGCCAACAGAAAGAGTATCTTTTTCACGACCGTCACCTTCCCGAGCCTTAAGATATAAAACAACCGCAATATCTTTTTTCCATATTATAATCTTTTACACCCTCCCCCGTCAACACCCCGTGACGGGGTTTTAAATTTCGGGACGACCGTTGGGGCATGCGGCATGAAAGTCGTACTGGGGCCGCATAGACGTTGACCGTGCGGCAGCACCGTGACGGGGTTTTAAATTTAGGAACTACCGTTAGGGCATGCGGCATGAAAGTCGTACTGGAGCCGCATAGACATTGCCCGTGCGGCAGCACCGTGACCGCCCACAACACGGGAGGGGCTTTACGCCTTAACCCCTCCGCCCACCACTATCTCGGGGATGCGTATGGTGGGCTGGGCGTCGGCCACGGGCACGCCCTGGGCGTCCTTGCCGCAGGTGCCGATGCCGAAGCCGAGGTCGCTGCCGACCATGTCTATGGTCTTTAATATCTCCGGGCCGCTGCCGGTAAGCGTGGCGCCCCGCACGGGCTCGCCAACCTTGCCGTTCTCCAGGAGGTAGCCCTCCGTGACCTCGAAGACGAACTCCCCGTTTACGGTATTGACCTGCCCGCCGCCCATCTTCCTTACGAAGAGCCCCTTCTTGACGGAGCGGACGATGGCCTCGGGGCCGCCTTCGCCCGGGGCTATGATTGTGTTGGTCATGCGCGGGATGGGCCTGTGGTGGTAGGACTCGCGCCTGCCGTTGCCGGTGGAGGCAGCGGCCTCCGCTCCGGCCTGGGCGCCCCCCCCCCCCCCC
>JAZGJJ010000082.1 GCA_036482575.1 Thermodesulfobacteriota bacterium | reverse complement strand
GTTAAGGAGACCTTGAAGGCCAACGCCCTGAAGGAGGGCTACATAAGGCCGCTCGTCTTTCTCGGCGATGGGGTCATGGGGCTCCACCCGAAGGATAACCCCGTACGCGTGGCCATAGCCGCCTGGGAGTGGGGCGCCTACCTCGGCGAGGACGGGCTTAAGAACGGGATAAAGGTCAAGGTGTCGAGCTTTACCCGCCACCACGTAAACGTCTCCATGACCAAGGCCAAGGTCGTGGGCAACTACGTGAACTCCATCCTTGCCAAAAGGGAGGTCATGAGCGCCGGTTACGACGAGGCGTTGATGCTCGATACCGAGGGCTACGTGGCCGAGGGCAGCGGAGAGAACGTATTCCTCGTTAAGGACGGCATTGTAAAGACCACCTCGCTTACCTCCATACTCGGCGGCATAACGAGGGATTCGGTGATGAGGATAGCTCGGGATAACGGTATCGAGGTCCTGGAGGAGAGGTTTACCCGGGACGAGCTCTACACGGCCGACGAGGCGTTCTTCACCGGCACGGCGGCCGAGGTCACCCCCATAAGGGAGGTGGACGACAGGACGATAGGCACGGGCAAGCCCGGTCCGGTAACGAAAAAGATACAGGAGACCTTCTTCGACGCCATAAAGGGGAAGAAGAAGGCTTATGAAGGCTGGCTCGATTACCTTTAGGGGTTTCGGGTGTCGCCCTTTCAGGGCCGGGTGCGTTTACGCGTCCGGCCTTTTTGTCTTTTTGATCCCCCCCCACTCCCGCAGGCCTTTGCCACCTCTTCCCACTTGACCTCCGGCAGGAGCGGCAGGTAATCGGCCTCTCCGCTCAGGGCCTTCAGGCTTTCTATCCGCTCGGCAGTAAGCGGGTGGGTGGTAATGTACTTAAAAGCTTCCGGCAGGTCACCCTCTCTTTCCTTCATGGTATCGAAGAACCTTATCATGCCCGAGGGGTCGATGCGGGCCCCCAAAAGGAGCGACATGCCGAGCCGGTCCGCCTCCTCTTCGTGGGCGCGGCTGTAGCGGAGGTTGCCGAGGGTGTGCACCGTCTCGGCCACCCCGCTTACGTCGCCGAAGACGAGAGAAAGCAGCACGTATGTGGAGAGCGTCTGGAAGATGCTCTTAGTCGAGTGCCGCCGGATTACGTGCTGCATCTCGTGGGCGAGTACCCCGGCGAGTTCCTCCGGGGTTTCGGTCGCCTCCAGCAGCCCGGTAAAGATGATTATATGGCCCCCGGGGGCGGCAAGGGCGTTCACCATGGGGTTTTTCAAGACGCGGACCTTGAAGGTGTAGGGGTGGGAGGGCGCGGCCGCGTCGAGGGCCCGGACGATCCCGTTTATCGACTCTTCGACCGGTTGCGCGTCGCAGAGCTTCAAGTCTTCCACAAAGCCCTCGGCCACGGCCTCTCCGAGCTTGTCTTCCCACGCCGGCGGGACCCTTTCGGCCGCCATGTTCGCCGCCGCGGGTATGCCCCATAGGTATACGGCGGCCACGAGGGCTATTGTCGCGATTGTCCCCACCACGACACGGAAGAGAAGCCCCTTACGGAGCTCCGGGTCGTGGAAGCTGGAGGAGTGGGCCGGCGCGAGCTCCCGGAGCGCCTGGAGGAACTCCGTCTCCGTCACGACCAGCACCTCGGCGTGGTCCTCGGCCGGGTCCTCGGCCGAGCCCCCCGCCCTCTCTAACCTTATTGGCTCGCCGTCGTAAAAGCCCTGGGTCTGGGTTATCTCCTCGAAGGGCCAGAAGATCGACCCCACCTGACCCTCGGTCTTTATCTCGATCCCCGCGGGTGTTACGGTGACGGCGGCGTCGTGGCGCCGTGCGGTACGGCCGTCGTGGTAGTGTCCTTTCCAGGTTGCCTGCATAGTGGGGGGGTAAAGCTTTTAAAAAAGGCCCGCGTCGATCTCTATGAAGTCGATTACGCCCTCGCCCGTGGCAAACGCGCTCTGCGCATCCTGCCTGATCTTTTCGAGCTCCAGGGGACCTTCAACGGTAAGGCGGGAGAAGTGGAGTCTCAGGATACGCACCATCACCCACGGCATGCCGAGGCCGAGGGTGAAGGCGAAGATAAGGAAGTTGCCAAGGTGCAGGCCGAAGAGGTCCATTCCCGTAATGGTGGAGTTGAACCTGAGCCCTTCGAAGCGGGTATGCTCCCAGTCGTAACGGTACACCCTGGCGCTGTACCATATCCATATAAGCCCGAGGGTGAAGGGGGTGAGGAAAAAGGCGATCAAATAGGGTTTCAAGAGGTCGCCGCCCTTGCCGCCGTAGGAGAATTTCGTGTCGCCGTAGTAGGTTTTGTTCCTGAAGAAGTTCTGCATGTTCACGTGGTAGTAGGGCCTGTAGAAGCCGAGCGTGATGATCGAGAGCAAGGTGCCCGCGGTGAAGAGGTTGATGCCCTCCCTGTACGAGCCCCGGAACGAGAGGCGGATGGAGTGCCAGGAGGTGCGGCTTAGCCTGTAGCGGCGGACCCCGACCATGGCGAACGGTATGACCACAAGCAGGAAGGGGTAGATTAAAAGTATGGAGAGTTCGTTTACGTAGTTGGTGAGAGCGAATATGGCGGCGTATATGCCGCCGAGGAGAAACATGGCCTTGAGCCACCCTATAAAGAGTTCCTTCCCGGTGCCGTGGAAGGAGAACCTCTCGCCCATGAACTCCGACTGGGCGTAGATGTATTTGCGTATCCTTATTTTTCCCCAGAACCGGTATATGGAGAGCGTTATGATGGAGAGGAGGATGTTTACTATGTGTATGCCGACGAGCGGCAGTACGGCGCCGTGGAAGGAGACGCCGTGCGCTTTAAAGAGCTGTTCGGCGGGCGGGGCAGTGCCCGTTTGGTCACGCGCTATGGCGGCGGTCGCAGCAGGGTCGGGGGTCGGGTCCGGCGGCGTACTTTCCGTGCCGACCTCTTTGCCGCTCCCCTTACCACTCCCATTAAAGGAGAAGCGGTGGCCGCACTGCGGGCACGTGACCCGTGCCGCCCCCCTGGGGAGCCGGTCTTCTTCTACCTTCTTCGCGAAGTAGCAGTTTGGGCACTGGACATACATGCTCTTCTCCCCTATGGTGGATGGTGAAGCGAGGCCTATGGCGGTCAGGCTAAAAACCTATCAGGTTTAATGATTTCAGTCAACAGACAATAATGAACATGCATCGCGAGCGCCAACCCCGCGTCTTGCCGCAGGGAGCTTCAACGCAACCCCTGCGCTCGGACAAGGGACAGGAAAAAGGGAAAACTGGGAAAATGGAAAAAGGGGGAAATGGAAAAAAACTTCCTTTCGGCCCGGCTTTTCTGTATTATATTTCGTTAAGGAGAATGACAGTGGTAGAGCGGTCAAAAAGCGGGGTTTTTAGCTGCCAGGAGCTTGAAAGGGCGATTGCCAGGGGGGTAATTTCCTCGGACGTTAAAATAGCCGAGGCACAGATACAGCCTGCGAGCCTGGACCTTCGGCTCGGCGGCAAGGCCTACAGGCTGGTATCGAGCTTCCTGCCGGATAAGAAGCAGAAGGTGTTCAACATCTTCACCTCCGGCAAGATGATTATGTACGAGCACGAGCTTACCGACGAGGGGATGGTGCTCGAGAAGAACTGCGTCTACCTGATCCCGCTCATGGAAAGGCTGGATCTGCCCCCGGACGTCGGCGGCAAGGCCAACCCGAAGTCCACCACCGGAAGGCTCGATATCTTCACCCGCGTCATAACCGACCGTAACCCCCGTTTTGACGAGATACCCACGGAATACAAAGGAGAACTCTTCCTCGAAGTCATGCCGAGGTCCTTTACCGTAAAGGTGAGGAAGGGGCAGAGTCTCGTTCAGCTCCGCCTTAGAGAGAACCGCGAGAGTTGCAGGGTGACCGGCAAGCAGCTTAAGGAGTTGAACAAGAAAACACCGCTCCTCTATGACGGTGACAGGCCCGTCCCCTTGAGCAAGGGCAACCTCTCAAGCGGAATGCTCTACATGAGCGTGGACCTTAAGGGGGGGGAAGACGGCATAATAGGCTATAAGTCCAAAAGAAACAGCCAAGTAGTTGATTTAAAAGAGAAAAACTACTATAATATGGAAGAGTTCTGGGAGCCTATCAAGAGGAACTCTAAAGAGAATACGCTCATCCTCGAGCCCGAGGAGTTCTACATACTGGGCTCCAAGGAGAGTATAAGCATACCCGTCGGATGCGCCGCGGATATGGCCCCGTATGAAGCCGGGAGCGGGGAGTTAAGGACGCACTACGCGGGGTTTTTCGACCCCGGCTTCGGCTACGGCACCGACGGCGAGCTAAAGGGCACGAAGGCCGTCCTGGAGGTCAGGGCCCACGACGTGCCGTTCATGCTCGCGCACGGCCAGAGTTTTTGCAACCTCTACTTCGAGAAGATGAGCGAGGTGCCGGAGAAGGTCTACGGCCCGAAGATAGGCTCCTCTTACCAGTATCAGGGCATAGCGCTCAGCAAGCAGTTCAAGGGCAAGGAGTAAGACGGGTTCCGTCCGTATGCGGTACGGAAGCTCCGTCCGACGTTAAAAATGGCAAAAGCCAGGGAAAAAAAGTCCGGGGAAAAGGGCAGGGTCGGCAAGGAGATCACGGGTATCGTCTTCGCGGCCCTGGCCTTCCTCTTCGGCGCCAGCCTTGTCCTCTACCACATGGGCTCCTCCCACTGGGTGGGCAGTCTCGGGAAGAACGTAGCCGTGGTCCTCAGGGTCGCCATGGGCTACAGCGCCTACGTATTCCCGGTTATCTTCATCGTGCTCGCCTATGAGTTCGCCGTACGGGACGGGCTAAAGCTCAGGCTCTCCATCCCCGTAAGCCTGGTGCTTTTCATAATCGCCTGTTCCGGCCTCCTGTCCCTTCTCTCCGGTGATGATAAGGCGGGCGGCATAGTCGGGGCCTTCGCCACCCAGCCGGTGGAGGTCTACCTGGGTCCGGCGGGCACCTTCATAGTGCTCGTGGCGGTCTTCTTGATCTCACTCAGGGTGGGGACCGGCATCTCGCTTATAAGTCTCGCGAAGAGTGTCTTCTCCGCGACTGCCGTTGTGGCAGGCAAGAGCGCCGGTGCCGTAAGCAACGGGGTGGGCGCCATAAAGGAGAGGCGGGAGACCGCGAGGGATGCCCGCCGCGAAGAGAATATAGTGAAGGAAAAAACCCCGCGCCGCACGAAGCCCACCATTGTTACCCCGGCCGCGCCCAAGAAGAAAAAATCCCCGGAGCCCGTCCAGGAGCGGTTCGAGTTCTCGAGCCCCGGCGGGACCTTCAAGCTCCCGCAGGTCTCCTTCCTCGACCAGTTGCCGGAAAGGGCCGAGGGGGTGGACAAGGAGGCCCTCCTTACCAACTCCAGGATACTCGAGAAGAAGCTCGCCGATTTCGACGTGGAAGGCCATGTGGTGGAGGTAAGGTCCGGACCGGTGGTGACCATGTACGAGTTCGAGCCGGCGCCAGGCGTAAAAGTCAATAAGATTATAAACCTCTCCGACGACCTGGCCCTGGCCATGAGGGCCGAGTCCATAAGGATACTGGCGCCCATACCCGGGAAGGCCGTCGTGGGTATAGAGATACCGAACCTTACGAAGGAGAGGATACTGCTGCGCGAGATGCTCGAAAGCCCCGCGTTTTCAAAAAGCCGGTCGAAGCTGAGCCTCCCGTTCGGAAAGGATATAGCCGGGGACCCGTTCGTGGCCGACCTGGCGAAGATGCCGCACCTGCTCGTGGCGGGCTCCACCGGGGCCGGTAAGAGTGTCTTCGTTAACGCGATGATACTGAGCATACTCTTCAAGTCCACGCCCGAGGATGTAAGGTTCCTCATGATAGACCCGAAGATGCTCGAGCTCTCGGCCTACGAGGGCATACCGCACCTCCTGACCCCGGTCGTGACCGAGGCGAAGCGCGCCACCGTCATGCTCCGTGGGATGGTGTCCGAGATGAGCAAACGCTACAGGCTCATGGCCGAGAAGGGCGCGAAGAACATAGACGGCTATAACCGGATACTCGAAGAAAGCTCCGGGGACGAAGAGGAGAAGGCGCCAAATTCGGAGGGTGCGGAGGGTGGAGATGGCGGGGGGGGAGAGGGGGGAGAGGGCGAACACAGGAAGCTCCCTTATATAGTGATAGTGATAGACGAGCTAGCGGATCTGATGATGGCCTCGGGCAAGGACGTGGAGGAGTCGCTCGTCAGGCTCTCGCAGATGGCGCGGGCCGCGGGCATACACCTGATCCTCGCCACCCAGCGCCCGTCGGTGGACGTCCTGACGGGTCTTATAAAGACGAACTTCCCCGCACGCGTTTCCTTCCAGGTACCCTCCAGGACCGACTCGCGCACCATACTGGACTCGATGGGGGCGGAGACGCTGCTCGGCGAGGGCGACATGCTCTTCCTGCCGCCCGGCTCCACCAAGCTCCGGAGGGTCCACGGCGCATTCGTCTCCGAAGAGGAGATAAAGAAGGTCACGCGGTTTTTGAGGAAGCAGGCAAAACCCTCTTACGACAAGAAGATGGTCGAGGCGAAGGTCGAGATCGCGGGCGCGGACGAGGAAGAGCTCGGCGCGGAGTTCATGGGCAGGTACAAGGAGACCGTGGAGATGGCCAGGAAGATGGAGATGATATCCACCTCCTACATACAGCGGAGGCTCAGGATAGGATATAACACCGCGGCGCGGATAATGGAGAGGATGGAGAGCGAGGGTGTCGTGGGTCCGGCGCAGGGCAGCCGTCCCAGAGAGGTCCTTAGGAGGCAGGAGGGAGGATGAGCGTGAGGCAACGGACAGGGGGACCGGGTACGATTTTTTTGCTCATGACTATTTTTTTCCAGGTTCTTCCGGCCTCGGCCATCGAGGCCGCAGAGCTCGACGGCATAGTATCGAGGCTCCAGGAAACGTACGACGAGGTCTCCACCCTTTCGGCGGCCTTCATTGAGGAGGCGTATTCAAAGAGCCTCGGGACCACAGAGCTCTCAAAGGGGAAGCTCCACCTGAAGAAGCCGGGCAAGGTCAGGTGGAAGTACCTCGGCCCCAGGGAGGACGAGCTCGTAAGCGACGGCAGGACTTTTTGGGCCTACCACCCGGACCTCTCGCAGGTCATCGAGACCCCGGCCTCGAATATCGCGCCTAACGTCGGAATAAACTTCCTTATGGGCATGGGGAACCTGAGGGAAGATTTCTCCATAAAACTGCTCGAAGAAAAGAAAGACGTCTACCTGCTTGCCCTTACCCCGGCGGAGGCACAGCAAGGAGTCAAGGACATCCGTATAGAGGTCTCCAGGAAGAGCTCGCTCGTCGTGAAGACCATCGTGGAGGACCCGTTCGGCAACAGGACCACCGTTAGCCTCGAGGATATAGTGCTTAACGCGGAGCTTAAGGACTCGCTCTTCGAGTTCATCGTGCCCAAAGGGGTAAAAGTAATAACACCATGATGGTGTTTTAATATTCAAGGGTGAACGCCGGAGTATGCGGTACGAAAGTTGTAATGGAGCCGCAGACACGTTGCCAGTGTGGCAACACCGTAATAAGGAGGGGAGCAATGCCGTCATTCGATATAGTGTCAAAGGTCGACCCGCAGGAGGTCGACAACGCCGTGAACCAGGCGTTGAAGGAGATCCACCAGCGCTACGATTTCAAGGGCTCGAAGAGCGAGATACGCTGGGAGCGGAAAGAAGAGATTACGGTCGTCGGCGACGACGACTACAAGCTCAAGGCCGTGGTGGACGTGCTCCAGACCAAACTCATAAAGCGCGGGGTTTCCTTGAAGGCGCTCGAGTACGGCGCGGTCGAGGACGCCTCGGGCGGGCTCAAGAGGCAGGCCATAAAGGTCCGCCAGGGCATACCCCAGGACAAGGCCAAGGCCATGGTAAAGCGTATAAAGGATATGAAGCTCAAAGTGCAGTCCCAGGTTCAGGGCGACGAACTCCGGGTCTCGGCAAAGAAGATAGACGACCTCCAGACCGTCATCCAGTCACTCAAGCAGGAAGACCTCGATATAGAGCTCCAGTTCGTCAACATGAGGGATTAGGGCCGCCCGTCCATGCTGAATTGTCTGTCGCGTATAGGTGCGGTCTCTCTCCCGGCGGCACTCCTGGGCGTTTTTTTCCACTTCCACCTTCACGCCTCTCATGCCTCGGCCGAAGCGGGCCCGAAAGAGAAGAACATAGGCTGGGTTATCGGGGTTAAAGGTACAGCCGCGATATCCCACACGGGGGACAATAAAGAGGAGGCGGTCCGGAGCGGCACCGAGCTATACCCGGGAGACCGTCTGGAGACCGGGTTGGGGTCGACCGTAACCGTCCAGTTCAATGACGACTCGGTCCTTACCCTCGCCGCCGGGACGCGGGTCGAGGTAACCGACTGGGTCTACAGCGAGGCCAATAGCGAGAACAGGTCCACCTTCAAGCTCCTCGACGGGCACGTGCGGGGGCTGCTTAACGACCTCTTCGGCAAAGACTCCGAGATGAGCGTCCGGACCCCGACCTCCGTTGTCGTCGTTAGAGGAAGCGACCTCTCGGTATGGATAGAAGACGGGGAGACGGTCGTAGCGGTCAGCGAAGGGGATGGCTACATAAGGCACCGCGGCGGCAAGTTCCCCGGGATAGCGAGGATAAAAGCGGGGTATATGGCGCGCGTACGGAGCGGAGCGCCGATTGAAGAGCCGGTCCTCATCCCGCCCGACGTAAAGAAGCGTGTTACGAAGCTCCGTGTAAAGCGGAATGAAAGGCTCGTAAAGAAGTTCCTTGAAAAGAGGGAGCAGAAGCTCTACCGGGAAAGGGAGAAGATAAGGGCGGCGCTCAAGAATAGGGCGAGGGAAGGTAAATCGCCCTGGAAGAATTGATTCAAGGGAGGGCAGGGGCGGGGGGGGAGGCGAGACCGGTGCCCGGAGAATGGATCGAAGTCGTCGCAAAGGGACCGCCCGCGAGTAAGGGCGAGGCGGCCGCTCTCCTCATAGCTTCCGGCAGCCCCGGCGTGCTCGAGACGAGTAAAGGCCGCACCCAGACCCTTACCGCCTATTTTTCCGGCAGTTCCTTACGCGACATAGCTCTTTTAAGAAAAAAGGCCGCTTCCATCGGGTGGAAGCTTACCACCTCTCCCTACACCGAAGAGGACTGGCTCGTTAAGTGGAGGAGGAATCTGAGGCCGCTAAGGGCCGGGAGGGTCCTCGTAAAGCCGAGCTGGAGCGGGGCCCGGAGACGGAGGGGCGAGGTCGTTCTGGAGATAGACCCGGGCATGGCCTTCGGCACCGGTCACCACGCAACGACCAGGTTGTGCCTTAAAGCGCTTTCGGCCTACCTCGGTCCCGGGGGTTCGGGGCGCGTCGGGGGCGGCAACGTGCTGGACGTAGGCACGGGCAGCGGGATACTGGCCATCGCCGCGAAGAAGCTCGGGGCAAAGAGCGCCATTGGGATCGATATCGACCCGGAAGCCCTGAAGGTCGCAAGAAAGAACGCGAGACTTAACAACGTAAAGGTTTCGTTTTCCAGCAAAGCGGTAAGTGAGGTCAGGGGCCGTTACCGTGTGGTGGTCGCCAACATCCTCGCGGGCGTACTCATAGGCCTCGCCCCGGATATCGTAAGGAAGGTCGGGCCGGGCGGCATACTGATACTCTCCGGCATATTAAAGGAAGAGGCCGGAGGGGTAAGGGATGCCTACGCGGAGCTCGGGCTTTGTCACGTTAAGACGATGAGGAGTAGAGAGTGGAGCGCGGTCATTCTCAAGAGGGAGCCGTGAGGAGATTTTTCGTTCAGGAGATAGATGCGGACTCGACGCGTGCCGAGATAGGCGGGGACGAGTTCCATCACCTTAAGGACGTCTTGAGGCTCGCCCCCGGCGCGGAGGTCGCCCTCTTTAACGGAAAAGGGGTTGAGCTCGCCGGTATCGTGGAGACGGTGGGCAAGGGCTCGGCCGTGGTGAAGGTGTCGGGCAGGAAGGAATGCCCGTCAGAAAGCCCCGTAGCGATTACGCTGCTTCAGGGTTTTATAAAGGGGGACAGGCCGGAGCTTATCGTGCAGAAGGCAACCGAACTCGGCGTCAGGGAGATACTCTTCTATACGGCGCCCCGTACGGTCCCGAAACTTGCCGGCGAGAGGTTGGAGAAGAGACTTTTGCGGCTTAAGAGGGTCGCCCTGGAGGCGGTCAAGCAGTGCGGGAGGGGTGTGGTGCCTGTGGTCGGCATAAAGGGTTTTCAGGAGGCCGTAACCGGGGCGGCCGGCGGCCTGAAGGTTATGCTTCATAATAAGGGGAAGGTGAACGATATAAAAGAGGTGCTGGGCGGCTATAAGGGAGGAGGAGTTATCTTGCTGGTCGGCCCCGAGGGCGGGCTTACTGAAGACGAGGCCGCCGGAGCGGTGGAAGTGGGCTTTATTCCCGCGTGCTTCGGTCCGAGGACCTTAAGGGCCGAGACCGCCGCAATCGCGGCATTGTCGGTCGTACAGTACGAACTCGGGGATATGGGGCAACGCCGGTAGGGCGGGGGTTTAGCCGCTACTTGCCCCCCCCTCCCCCTTGAACTCCGTTATGTCCAGCCACGAGCCGACGATCTCCACGGGTCTGTCGCTCTCGTCGCGAACGAGCCTGAGCCTGTCGTATACCCAGCGGTAGTTGCCGTCCTTGTGGCGGAAGCGGTACTCGTGGGTATGGCAGCCGGTCTTTAATATTGAACCGACTCCCGCCAGCACACTCTCCCGCTCGTCCGGGTGGAGATTGGACACCCACCACTCCGGGTTGCCTATGATCTCCTCGGGCTCGTAGCCCCACAACTCCTTGAAATTTTCGCTGGCAAAGGTGGGTAAAAACTTCTCCCCTTCTATCTTGCAACTGTAGACCACGGCCGTACCAGCGGTCATGATACGTTTCAGCCGTTCTTTTTTCGGTTCCATTTCACTGCCTCCGTAACGGTCAAGCTATATCTTGATTATACCACATATGCGGTCCGTAAGAAGGAACGGTTAATGGTGCGAAGAGAGGGAATTTTTGGTAGACTCCGGGTATCCATTTTAAGGAAGGGGGTTGCTGCGTATGATACGGCACATCGTTTTGTTCAAGATGAAGGAGGGCACAAGGGCGGAGGAGAGGGAGGAGCTCATAGAGGCGCTTAAGGGTCTTAAAGCGAAGGTCCCGGTGGTGAAGGAGTTGGAAGTCGGAGTGGACGTGGGCGGCTCGCCGCGCTCCTACGACCTGGCGCTATCGAGCACCTTCGAGAGCATGGAGGACGTCGGGGTCTACTCGGCCCACCCGGACCACATAGAAGTGGTCGGGCGCATAAACGAGCTATGCGAGCCTGTGGTAAAGGTGGACTACGAGTTTTAGGTGTTTCAGAGGGGGGTTTAGTATCTTTCGTTCAGGTAGGCGAGGATCTCCTCGGAGTCGCTGATTATTCTTTCTATCCCCTCACCTCCCTCCTCCTCTTGATCGATGAGGACCGGGACAAGGCGCTGGCCCGAGAGCTCGAAGAGCTCCTCCCTCTTCTCCCTCTCGGGGGGGACGTCGATCTTTTCGTACGCGAGCCCCTTTGCATCGAGAAGCTCCATCACCTTTTTGCAGTACGGGCAGCCTTCGAGTTGGTATAGCCTTATGGACATAGGACCAGCCCCCTAACCTCTCTCGTAGTCGTCGTCGAACCTGACTATATCGTCCTCTTCCAGGTACTTTCCGTTCTGGACCTCTATGATTTCGAGCGGCACTTTCTTCGATGGGTTTTCGAGGCGGTGCGTTACACCCTTCGGGATATAGGTACTCTCGTTGGTCTTGATCTCGACGACCTTTCCGCCTCTTTGGCCGCCGCTCCTGACCCTGGCCCTGCCGGAGATGACCACCCAGTGCTCGCTGCGCCTTCTGTGTGCCTGGAGACTCAGGCGGCGAGCGGGGAGGACCGTTATCCTTTTTACCTTGTAGCCCTCTCCGGCCTCGAGGACCGTATAGGAGCCCCACGGCCTCTCTACCGTCACGTGTGTCTCGTGCTCAACAAAGTTTTTCTTCCGTAGTATCCCTACGACGTCTTTTACCTCCTGGGCCTTGTCCCTGGGGCATACGAGCGTGGCGTCGGGCGTGTCGACGACGACCATATTTTCAAGGCCGACGGTGGCCACCACCCTGTCGCAGCCGAGGATTATCGAGTCCTTGCTCCCTATGTCCACGGCCCGGCCCTGTATTATGTTGCCGTCCTTGTCGGCCTTAAGAACGTCGGGCAGCGAGTTCCAACTCCCAACGTCCGACCATTCGAAGGCCGCCTCGATTACCACGACGTCCTTTTCCCCCGCCTTTTCAAGTACGCCGTGGTCTATGGATACGGACTCCATCGCGCCGTAGGCCTTCTTTATGTTCCCCCCCTCCCCTATCTTAACGAGATTTTTGTATATGCCGGGCAGGTGGGTTTTTATCTCTTCGAGAATTCTCCTTGCCTTCCAGACGAAGATGCCGCTGTTCCAGAAGTATCCGCCGTCTTTCAGGTATTGCCTCGCCCTCTTGAGGTCCGGTTTTTCGACGAACCTCGCTACCCTCCTTACGCTCTGGCCGTCCGTCTTCCCGGCCCGGCCCGGTGCGGCCTTTATGTAGCCGTATCCGGTCTCCGGTGAAGCAGGCTTTATGCCGAAGGTTACGAGGTGGCCCTTCCGGGCCTCCGCGGCCGCGGCCTTGAGCGCCTTTCTGAACGCGGCGGCGGGGCGTATCATGTGGTCCGCCGGAAGGACCGCCATAAGCGCCTCGGGGTCCTTTTTTAAGAGCTCGATTGCGGCAAGCCCTATGGCCGGGGCCGTGTTCCTGCCGAAGGGCTCTACTATATAGTTCGTGGACAGGGCACCGCTCCCGCGAGCGAGGTGGAGCCTTATAATCCCGGCCTGCTTCTTGTTCGTTACTATGGAGACCCTTCCCGGCGGCACCAGCGGGGAGAGCCTCTTTATGGTGGCGACAAGAAGGCTCTCCTCTCCGGTAACGGTCAGTATCTGCTTGGGCGTGGACTCCCTCGATAGCGGCCAGAAGCGGCTCCCTATGCCGCCTGCCAGTATGACCGCGTATAACTTATTTCCATTTCCGGACATCCCTGCCTCCCGTTGAAGGTTTTAAAGTATCAGTCCTTAAGTGTCAGTTCCGCAGCGCTTAGTCCGTACTTACGAAACCAGACTCCGACCTCACCGGCCGGTACGGCGCGGTTTTTTTGAACCGTCCGCCTTTTAGTCACCATGGCCGGGACTTTTTTCATGCAATCGAAGTATGCCTTCAAGACGATAGGCACGAGTTTCAGGGCCGAGGACTCCTCGGTGAACTTCCCCCCCGTCCCTTTTCCAGCGACTATACCATAGATCTGGACGATATAACGCCAGAGTGTATAAAAAGGGGTGAGCAAAAGGTAGGAGGAAGGAAAGTTCTTCAATGCCACCCAGAGGCGGTTCCTCTCGACAAGGTATGCCTTTAGCGGGGTGTACCTGCCTCCCGTGCCGGAGTAGTAATGGTATAGTACGGCATCGGGTACGGACAGCGCCTTCCATCCGGCAAGTCTTGCCCTGAGCCCCAGGTCGGTATCCTCACAGTAGGCAAAGAACTCCTCGTCGAAAAGGCCTATATCGTCGAGCATCTCTTTTTTGTAAAGCGCCGCACAGGCGCTTGGGAAAAAGATCTCGGTAAGGCCGTCGAACTGTCCCAGGTCTTTCTCCAGCCTCCCCCTGCCCCGTGCAATCCCATCCGGGTACAGGACGAGTCCGCCCACGGAATCTATCACGTCCGGACTTTCGAGGGACAGTATTTTCGGGGCCCACATCCCTACGTTACTTTCCGAGGTTTCAGCGGCGAGAGCGAGTTTTTCCAGGAAACCATTCGAAAGCTTCGTGTCGTTATTGAGCACGAGGACGTACTTTCCTTTCGCAAGCGATATTCCCATGTTGTTGCCCGCGGCAAAGCCGAGGTTTTCGGTGTTTTCCAGCACCACGGTTCGGGAAAACCTTTCCCTGACAAAGTCTACGGAGCCGTCCGTTGAGCCGTTATCTACGAGTATCACTTCCACGGAGGAGAGGTCCCGGCTATAGATGGAGCCGAGACACGCGTCGAGGAACTTCATGCCGTTCCAGTTGGCTATGACTATGGATATGAGCGGAGAAGACACTAAGCAGGCTCCTTCATGGCGGCCATATTTCTCACCGGCCCTTTTTCTCTTTGCCCCCCGGCCCTGCCAGGGACTGCAGCACGGAAAGGGTCTTTGACGCCGCAACCTCCCACGAGAAGTGCCGGGACCTTTCAAACCCTTTCTTTACAAGCCCCTCGCTAAGCCCTTCGTCTTCGAGCACCCTCAGTATGCCGGCCGCGATATCCTCCGGGCTGAGTGGGTCGACGAAAAGGGCGGCATCTCCGGCCACCTCCCCCATCGGCTCTATCCCCGAGCAGACGACCGGGGTTCCGCAGGCCATGGCCTCCACGACCGGCATACCGAACCCCTCGTGGAGCGATGGGAAAACAAGGGCAAGCGCGGCGGAGTAGAGGGGGGGTATGTCCTCGTAGGGGAGCCAGCCCAGGAGTATAACGTCCTCCTCCAGGGCCAGTTCGCGGATATTACGTTCCAGTTCTTCACGACCGTAGTCGCGGCTGCCTACGAGTAGGAGTTTTAGATCCCCCTCCCTCCCCTCCCCCCGTACCAGTTTGAAGGCTTGAAGGAGCCTTCTATGGTTTTTGTGGGGCAGGGAGGCCGCCGGGTAGAGGATGAAACGGTCGGGCAGATCGTAGCGCCGTTTAACCGCCGTAACCTCCTCCTCGCTCCTTACAAAAAAACTCTTCTCGTCCACCCTGGTATGGACGACGGAGACCTTCTCCGGCGGCACCCCGTAGTGTTTCGTGATGTCGTCTTTCCCTTTCTGGGCCAGCGTTATTATGGCATCGGAACTTTTCGCGCTGAGGTAGATGATAGTCCTCAGGAAGAAAAGGTGAAACGTGGAGAAGTTCCGCGGTTGGTTTACGTGCTGGAGGTCGTATATGACGAGGGCGGACTTTGCCGGGCATAAGAACGGGGCGGTCATGCCGCCCGAGAGCAGCACGTCTATGCGGTGGCTTTTCACCTGGAAGGGCAATATGAACTGCTCCCAGAGTATCCTTAAAGGTCTGTTTTCGGCCCATACGGGGCACAGCACGACCTTAAGTAGGTTCGGGGGGACGTTCGGGCCGGAAGCAAGCTCTTCGAACACCCCGGCACTTTCCCTGTTTATGAAGATAACGTATTCGTTGGAGTTGTCCTTTTCGAGAAGGTGCCTCGTGATGTTCCGGGTGTATATCTCCGTGCCCCCGACCTTGCCCGGGAGCAGGAATAGCGCGTTTATTCCGACCCTCAATGGCTTCCCCCGCCGTCGACGCAAAGTCCGCTCAAGGGGATTGCCCGGGGCGCCGGTTGCCGCCCCTTCTTCATGCGCCCCTCTCCATGCGCCAGGCCGTAGTCCTCTCGATACCTTCCCCGAGCTTAACCTCCGCCCGCCAGCCGAGCTCTTCGGCGGCCTTCCCGGCCGCGAGGCAGCTTCTTTTCAGGTCCCCCGCCCTGGCCGGCCCTCGCGCGGGCTCTTTAAAAGACGGGGGCAGGCCGGGCACCCTGCTTTTTACGGACTCATAAACCGCATTAAAGAGGTCGAGGGTGTGCGTGGGCGTTCCCGTGCCGATATTAAAGGCCTCGCGGCTGCCCCCTTCGAGCGCGAGCAGGTTGGCCCGCGCGACGTCGCCCACATAGCAGTAGTCCCTTGTCATGCCTCGGGGCTCGTCCGGGAAGTGGTAGACCGTACACGGTTTTTCCGCGAGGAGCCTGTCCATGAATATCGCGATCACCCCGGCCTCGCCGTGAGGTATCTGGCGGGGGCCGTAGACGTTGGCGTAGCGGAGTACCGTGTAGTCGAGCCCGTACTGGTGGTTATAGAAGTCGAGGTAGTACTCGGAGGCCGCCTTTGTTACGGCGTAGGGTGAGAGCGGCTTTGCCGGGTATGTCTCCGGGGTGGGGTACTCCTCCGCCTCTCCGTATATGGCGCCGCCCGAGGAGATAAATACCACCTTTTTTACGCCGGTTTTTATCGAGGCCTCAAGCACGTTAATAAGGCCCTTTATGTTCACGTCGGCGTCGAACCGGGGGTCTTCGACCGAAGCGGGCACCGACATCTGGGCCGCGTGGTGGTTTACTACCTCCGGCCTTTCCGTCTCCATTATTTCCAGGATCTCCTCCGAGCGGATATCCACATGGTGGAAGCGTGCCTTCGGGTTGACGTTCTCGCGCTTTCCCGAGGAGAGGTCGTCTATAACGACGACCTCATGGCCCTTGTCTATGTACGCGTCCACCACGTTGGAGCCGATGAAGCCGGCCCCTCCCGTTACCACTATTTTCATAAGCTCACCATCGCCGTATATTCGCAGAGCTCGGTCGTGCAGTTAATAAGGATATTGGCAAGCCCGCCCCGCCCCGGTCGCCAGGAAGGGCGTTCATATTATGAACAATGCGTCTTGGGTCGACAAACCATAATGAAAGCAAGGAGTTATAAAGGGAATGTTCATTTAATGAACGATTGTTTACCCTACTGGAGCCGGTGCTTTTGCGGGGGTATCTCGGTGGAGGTCGCGGGTATGCCGAACTTTTCGTTAAAGACGGTCACTATATAGAGGAGCGTCCTGTGGTTAAGGAGCAGGGACTTGAAGAGTTGGGTCTTGGTAAGGGAGTCGAGGTAAAACTCGTAAGAGAACTGTATCTGCTGGGCAACCCCGCTCTCGTCCGTGCTCATGTCGTAGCTGTTGTCGAGGAATATCAGGGCCTTCCTTATTTCGTTATAGAAGCCATCCCTCTCCTCCCTGCTCATGGCCCCGAGTTTTTCCTTGTGCTCCTCGGCTATCGCCACCCCGGTCAAGACGAGGCAGAGGTCCGGGTACGCGCTGGGCTGGATTATCCTCTGTCTCTTCTCCGTGCCGCCGGGGTAGTCGACCTCGAAGTGGAAGTTAGCGTTACCGTCGTCGAGGAGGTTCGTGGTGTGGCCGTTCTCCGCAAGCCACTCCCCTATCTTCTTCTTTGCCTCTTCGACCGTTGGTGTTGCCATCGGGAGACCTCCTTCAAGGCCGGGATTATTATGTGGAATCAGCCGGTTACACCGCCTCGCCATGGAACGGGATGTGCGCTGTGACGGCGAAGCTAAATACTATAATATTACATCTCAGGTGTCAACCCATAACGGCACGCGCGGCAGCCTCGATTGCGGAGTTCGGATTGCGGAATGGAAAAAAATTTAAAAGC
>JAZGJJ010000081.1 GCA_036482575.1 Thermodesulfobacteriota bacterium | reverse complement strand
CTAACGCTCCCCATATATGCCTTCCGTCTTCCTAACGCTTCACGTAACCGTTGGTAATGGGCATGCGCCTGTCCTTGCCGAAGGCCCTCGGGGTTATCTTTATTCCGGGCGGGGCCTGGCGGCGCTTGTACTCGCTCCTGTCGACCATCCCTATTACACTCTCGACAGTCGCCTTGTCGAAGCCCATGGCGACTATCTCTTCCCCGGACCTGTCACTCTCGACGTAGGCCCTGAGTATGGGGTCGAGTATCTCGTAGGGCGGGAGCGAGTCCTGGTCGGTCTGGTCCGGCCGGAGCTCGGCCGAGGGCTCTCTGGTCATAACGCTCCGGGGTATTACGGCCCTTTTCGCCTTCCTGTTTATGTGCGCGGAGAGCTCGTAGACCATCGTCTTGGGGACGTCCTTTATGACGGCGAAGCCTCCGGCCATATCGCCGTAGAGCGTGGCGTAGCCGACGCTCATCTCGCTCTTGTTGCCGGTAGTGAGCGCAAGCCACCCGAACTTGTTGCTCAGGGCCATTATGACGTTCCCCCTCACCCTTGCCTGCAGGTTCTCCTCGGTTACGTCCCCCTTCCTCCTGCCGAAGGGTTTTTCAAGTATGCCCAGGTAGCTCTCGAAGGTCTCCTGAATGGGTATGGTAAGGAGTTTTATGCCGAGGTTCTTCGCGAGCCTTTCGGCGTCCTTGCGGCTTCTGTCGGAGGTGTAGTCCGAGGGCATGAAGACACCCGTTATGTTCTCGGGGCCGAGGGCCTTTGCGGCCACCGCGGCCACAAGGGCGGAGTCTATGCCGCCGCTCAGGCCTATTACCGCGTGCTTAAAGCCGTTCTTTCCCGCGTAGTCCCCGGTGCCGAGCCTTAGCGCGTTAAACACCTCTTCGATAGGGCGAAGCGGACGCGAGGGGGGGGACGGCTTCCGGCGCGCCGTCCTCTTCCTCTTCTTCTTGCGGCCGCCGCCGAGCGTAATCTCCCTCACGCCCCCCGCCCTTTCCCCTGTGGGGGCGCCCTTGATCTCCAGGTCCGCCACTATAAGCTCTTCGGTGAACGCCCTGCCCCTTGCGACCACCCTGCCCCGCTCGTCTACTATAAGCCCCTGGCCGTCGAAGACGAGCTCGTCCTGCCCGCCGACGGTGTTGTTATAGGCTACGACGACCCTGTTCTCCACGGCCCTCAGGGCAAGCATCTCTTCCCTCAAGCGCGCCTTGCCCAGATGGTAGGGAGAGGCGTTTATGTTGACTATAAGCCCGGCGCCCGAAAGCGCCTGCTGCCGGGCCGGACCCTCCGGGAACCAGATGTCCTCGCATATGCCCACCCCGACCGTAACGCCGTGGAGCGTGAAGTTAAGCGGCTGGGTACCGGCCCGGAAGTACCTCTCCTCGTCGAAGACGCCGTAGTTCGGGAGGTGCATCTTGTGGTAGACGTCCGCCACCTCACCGCCGTGCACCACGGCGGCCGCGTTGAAGATGTCGTCTCCCCCCCCTCCGTCGACAAAGCCTATGACCGCCGTGATGCCGCGCACCTTACGGCTTATCTTCTTCAACGCCTCGACGTTGTCCTTTATGAAGCTCGGCTTCAGGAGCAGATCCTCGGGCGGATAGCCCGTCAGCGCCAACTCGGGGAAGACCGCGAGGTCGGCCCCGGCCGCACAAGCCCTCTCGGCGAACTCGACCACCTTTCCGGCGTTGCCCTTCAAATCACCCACCGTGGGGTTCATCTGGGCCATGGCAATTCTCAAGACAGGCATGGGTAGAGGTTAACAAAAAAGGTTGGGGGTGTAAAGAACGTAAGCCGCCCGCACGGTGTGACACCGGCACGGTGGTGCTGCCGCACGGTTAATGTCATAAATGGCCCAATACAGCGTTAGTATCTCGTACCCCGGCGGTCGTCGTGAAGTGAAGCCCCGCCCGGTGTGACACCGGCACGGTGCAACCCTTTACAAACAAAGTCACATCGGCCTATAATCTACCCTTGCCATGAGCTCAGACCCTTACAAATTATTCGAGAAGGCCGAAAAGTTCCGGGCCGATTCGAAGTTCTTGAAGGCCATTCCCCTTTACAGGGAAGCCAGAGCCCTTGCCGGGAAGGACCGGGAGTTAAGGCTGGCCTGCCTGCTCTCGCTCGGCGACGTACTCCGGATGTCCGGTGAGTTCACCGAAGCCGGAAGTTGCTACAGGCGGGCCCGCGCGCTGGCCGCCTCCCTCGGCGACGACGAGGCGGCGCTCGACGCCTGTGTGGGGCTCGGGCTCGCGCTCAGGGCACGGGGGGAGTTCCGGGAGGCGATAACCCTCTTCACCAAGGCGCTCCGCTCCTACAAGAAGAACGGGGACCGGGAGGGAGTGGCCTTCGCCCTCTGGGCGCACGCCGGTGCGCTCCGGGTAAAGGGCGACCTCAAGGGCGCGCTCGCCGGCTTCAGGGAAGCGAAGAAACTCTTCACCCGGCTGGGGGACAGGGCCGGGGTGGGCTACTGCCTCACGGGCCTCGGCGGCGCCTCGCGCGTCGCCGGAAGGACCGCCGGCTCGCAGAAGTACTACAAGGAAGCCAACAAGCTCTTCCGCAGTACGGGCGATACCTTCGGCATAGCCTACTCCTACTGCGGCCTGGCGAACGCCTTGAGGATGACGGGGGAGCACGAGAAGGCGCTCGAATACTTCAAAAAAGCGCGGGGGCATTACAGGAAGATAGGCGACAGGGTCAGCTACGCCTACACGCTCTGGGGCGAGGGCACGGCCTACCAGCTTCTCGGACGGAATGCCCGGGCGTTAAAAAACTTCGAGGAAGCGAAAAAACTCTTTAAAGAGACCGGGGACAGGAGGGGGCTCGTCTACTGCGCGCTATCCCGTGGACAGGCCGACTTCAAGAAAGGAAAGAGGAGGGAGGCGCTAAGGGGACTGAAGGACGCCTTGGAAAAAGCCCGCAAGCACGGCTTCGGCGTCGAGGAGCGTTACGCAAGGCTCGTTCTTCGGGCGATAGAGAAGGCCCCCGAAGAGCTGCCGCTCAACCTGCCATGACAAAACCGAGAAAGGAACCGGCATGAAAAAGATTACGCGATCCTGGCTTATAGCCCTTGCGGTACTATCTCTAACCGGCTGCATGGAGGTGGAGACGCTCATAAAGGTCCGGCCCGACGGGAGCGGCACGGTGGAGGAGACCGTCCTCCTGAGAAAAGACGCCGCAGAGCAGATGAAGCGGATGGCGGAGCAGATGGCGAACATGATGGCCGGCAAGGAAGAAGGAGGGGGAGCCCCGAAGGAAAAAGGGGGAAAGGGGAAAGAGGAGGCGAAGGAGTTCGAGCTCTTCCCGGAAGAGCAGATGAAGAAGAGGGCCGCGGCAATGGGGGAAGGTGTGACCTACCTGTCCGGGGAGAAGGTCTCCACCGAGACGGGCGAGGGCTACCGCGCGATATACGCCTTTACGGACATAGAAAAACTCCTTATAAACCAGAACCCCTCGGATAAGATGCCGTCCGGTCCGACAGTGCCCGACGCCCCGCCGGGCGGCGGAGAAGGGTCGTCTGCGGGACCATCAGAGGAATCCGGGGAGAAGTCCGGGAAGGAAGAGAAGAAGGAGGAGTTCGTCAGGTTCGGCTTCAAGAAAGGCAAGCCCTCCGTGCTTATCATAACCATGCCGAAAAAAGAGTTTGAGCCCGAGGACGAGGAAAAGACCGAGGAGAAGCCGGAGGGTTCTGAGGGGGGAAAAGAAACGGGGCCGGACGATAATCAGAAGCGCGACATGGCGGAGCTCATGATGAGGGAGATGTTCCGCGGGATGAAGATCTCCATAGCCGTGGAGGTGGAAGGCTCGATAGTGGAGACCGACGCCACCCACCGCGACGGGTCGAGGGTAACGCTTATGGAGATAGAGTTCGGAAAGCTCCTCGAAAGCGTCGAGGAGTTTGAAAAATTCGTCGCCGCCAAGCCCCGGACCCTCGAAGAGTCCAAGGAGATACTAAAACTCATCCCCGGCATAAGGCTCGAGATGAACGGGGAGGTTACAATAGGGTTCGAATAGGGGGGGTCGTAATATTTGTTTCGGTGTGGGGCCTGCCCCGTACTTGATACGGGGACACACCGAAACATCAGACCCAATGCTCGACCCGAGGAGGATTAACGATTACGGAGAGAACTGTGGATTAAAAAAATGAGGGAAGTGTCTCTCATTTAGTCCTGCCACTATTAACTGCAGAAATTATTAATGCAATACAAACATATAAAACAGCATAAGTCCTAAAATACTAAGTGGCGACAATAAAACATCAAAGGGTAGCATGAGTCTTAAAGCCGTATAATATGGTGCCTGAATTATTAAGCCAGAAAGAAAAAACATGATTGCTGTTGAAGAAGAATGCGCTGCCCCATATTCAAACATAAAATATATCAAAACTAAAAAACTAATAGCATTAAGTGTTCTGAAAAGAATAATATTCCGAGAAAAAATTACAGAATTACCCGACATCATTGAAGACCTACATTTCACTATGTCTTGCTGAAGGATAGCCATTGGAGATAATATCAAACTAAGAAATAAATAGTCAGAAACGGGCACACTTATAAAACCTGATATAAATATTGCAATAGCTCCAAAAACAACAAATAGCACAATTAATCTAATGACACGCAATATTATCTCCTTCTTCCATGTTTCGGTGTGTCCCCACACCGAAACATGGAATATCAATTTATTAGGGCCCTCGATGCAACAACGTCGAAATATTGCTTATAAAATCCAGAGCATGCTCGGCTTCATCCTGAGCCCAGCGAAACTTCTTTTTCGTTGCCAGTGACAAATCTATTGCTTCTTCATGCACGAGGTCGTTACGGGTTTTTCTAAACTTCGCACATGCGCTAAGAACCTTTGCATCCGTTATGCCCAAAGCACACAACTTCTGTTCGTAAGTCTGACCGTCCATCTTCTTATATTGGCGTTTTTCAAGTCGCTTGCGTCCCTCGACGAACATCAAAGCTTCGAGATAAATCCCGGAGAATACAATTGCTGTTAAAGCATGTTTAAAAGACTTGGCCGTGGGGTCATAAGTAATGATGTGCCCTGGTTCACCGCCAGCCTTGGGTCTCCGTTGACTTTTCGAGAGTCGCTGACATTCGGCCAACGATTCTTTAGCAAGTTCATAGTAAACTGAAAGATTGGAGATTGTGCTCATAATATGGCGCCTTAGTCAAAGGACTCTGAAGAGAATTATAATAATACCGCCCAACAAGATGGACACGATCCACACTGCTGGACTAAACGGTGACGAGATAAGGTTAAATAAGAAACAGGATAATTTTTGGGCAAACGACGCTCTCCCGTAGAGAATATCCCTTTCAATATGGCTTAATTCACTTATGTCTTTATTAGCATAAAATATTTTTGTGAATGCCGATGCCAATGAATAAGCAAGAGCGACGAAAAAAAATGAAATACCTATAATGAATTGCCACGTTTCTTTCACAGTATAGTTGACCCCAAGTCCATGTTTCGGCGTGTCCTCACGCCGAAACCATCTTTATTGATTATCGATAGGAATATACAACACTTTGGAGGGAATTACAATTGCGTAGCTTCAGGAAGAAATCGACGCCTTCTCAGACATTACCCGGCAGGTCGAGTAATACACATACAGGGCGTCAGAACAAAGCAGACCGAGGCGCGACGAAGGTGAGGAGTGAGGCGTACTTTTGTGTACGCCAAAGCGACGAACAGAGGAGCAACGAAGGTATGCGAAGTTATGGCGCCCTGTATGCCTACAGTCCTTTAAAACTCTTATCCACGGCCTCCAGCGTCTTTGTGATGTCGGCCTTTGTGTGGGCGAGGCTCACGAACGCGGCCTCGAACTGGCTCGGCGGCAGGTAGACGCCGTGCTTTAACATGCGCCCGAAGTAGTTCGAGAACTTCTCCATATCGCAGCCTTTCGCGTCCTTATAGCTCTTTACCTGCTTGTCGCTGAAGAATACCGTAAACATGCTCCCGGCGCTCGCCACCCGACACTCGACACCCCTCGCCTTGGCGGCCTCCCTTATGCCGTCGCATAGGGTGTCCGTGGTCTCGATAAGTTTTTCATATACGCCCTTCTTCTGGAGCTGCTTGAGGGTCTCTATGCCCGCGGTCATGGCAAGCGGGTTCCCCGAGAGCGTACCGGCCTGGTAGACCGGCCCGACCGGCGCGAGTTTCTCCATTATCTCCCTCTTTCCTCCGAAGGCGCCCACCGGGAGCCCCCCGCCTATGACCTTCCCCAGACACGTCATGTCGGGCGCTATGTTGTGCACCGTCTGCGCCCCTCCGTAGCAGAGCCTGAAGCCGCTCATGACCTCGTCCATTATGAATACGGCCCCGTAGGTTCTCGTCAGCACCCTGAGTCCCTCCATGAAGCCAGCCTTGGGCTTGACCACCCCCATGTTCCCGGGCGAGCCCTCGACTATCACGCAGGCCACCCCCTTGGGGTCCTTCTCGAATATCCTCCTGACCGAGCGGAGGTCGTTAAAGACCGCGTTATAGGTGTTCTTCGCTATGTCTTCGGGTACGCCGGGGCTGTCCGGCACCCCGAAGGTGGCCGCCCCGCTCCCGGCCTTAACGAGCAGACCGTCGGAGTGGCCGTGGTAGCAGCCCTCGAACTTTACGATCCTGTCCCTGCCGGTATGGGCGCGGGCGAGCCTTATGGCGCTCATCGTGGCCTCGGTGCCGGAGTTCACGAACCTCACCATGTCCATGGACGGGAAGGCCCCCGTGACAAGCTCGGCGAGCTCGACCTCGAGATCCGTTGGCGCGCCGTAGCTGGTGCCCCTGTCGACGGCCTTCTTAATAGCGGCCGTCACTTTAGCCTCCGCATGGCCGAGAATCATCGGCCCCCAACTCCCCACGTAGTCTATATAGGCGTTGTTGTCCGCATCGTAGATTTTCGAGCCCTTGGCCCTCTTTATGAAGAGCGGCTTCCCACCGACGGCCTTAAAGGCCCGAACGGGCGAATCCACCCCGCCGGGGATAAGTTTTTCCGCCTTTTTAAGAAGCTGCATGGACCTGGCCGTACCCATAAAGAGACCCCTCCTGTAAAATTTCTTTTAGTTAAATCAAAGGGTTAGCTCACCCTTCGCCTGCGGCGACAAAATCATACTACATGAGGCGGGTGGGCCTGTCAAGGCCCATTTGGGTGGGGACGGGGGGGGTGAATAGGGGATGGAAAGGCAAGACGGACTGCGTGCGGGCCTGATAAAAAGGCCCGCGGCCTAAAGGATGGTCTCCGTCCCTCCGCCGAGGGCCTTTATCTTCCTGTCGTAAAGGTGGGCGAGCCCCTCGTCCAGGCTCGTGAACTGCACTCCCATGCCGTGGTTTACGTAAGGCGCGACCTCGGGCGTCACCTTCTTCGACCAGACCACGACAGCTTCGGCCTCGTACTTCCAGAAATCTTTCTCTATGGTAAGGTGAAGCAACGTGCCCTTTTCATAGACCGTGTTGGTCTTGATCTGCGCGCCCCTGTCGGAAAAGGTGGTAATAATGGAGCTATGCTCCGGCTCGGTGCCAATACCGAACCGCACCTTATACAGAAGCATGACCCTCTTTCTATTTCTCTTGGCTCTCATTCCAGGTTCCTCCCTCTATAAGTCGTTCTGCTTACTTATATAAATAAGCAAGAAACGTGCCAGATATGGAGGTCTTTAAAAATCAAGGGGTTACGCCTGTGAGGGGCTATCGGGCAACCCCGGGATTCGGAAATTTTTATCAGATTACGGAAAATCTTTACCTTTCCAGGACCCGGCGGTTCTTTTATTGAAGATGCCCCGCTCTTACTAATTATACCATAAATATGCTCGGGAAGGGCCTGGCAGCGAACGACCCTGCCCCCTCAACCCGCCTTTTTCTTTTTTTCCCCTTTTTTTCCATTCTTCTCTTCTTTCAGCAGCGGAAAGCCCATCTCTTCGCGCACACCGAGGTACCCCTCGGCCGAGCCCCTGGCGAGCGCCCTGACCCTGCCGATGAACCTCGTCCTCTCGGCCACGCTTATCGCGCCCCGGGCGTCGAGCAGGTTAAAGGTATGCGAGCACTTAAGACACATGTCGTAGGCGGGGAAGACAAGCCCCTTACCCAAGAGCCTCTTGCACTCGGCCTCGTACATGTCGAAAAGCTTCATGAGCATCCCCGTATCGGCTTCCTCGAAGTTGTACCTCGAGTACTCGACCTCGCCCCGGTGATGCACGTCCCCGTAGCTCACCCCTGGAGTCCATTCGAGGTCGTAGATGCTGTCCACCCCCTGCAGGTACATTGCGATCCGCTCGATCCCGTAAGTAAGCTCCCCGGAGACGGGTTTCAGGTCTATGCCCCCGGCCTGCTGGAAGTAGGTGAACTGCGTTATCTCCATTCCGTCGAGCCATACCTCCCAGCCGAGCCCCCAGGCCCCGAGCGTCGGCGACTCCCAGTCGTCCTCGACGAACCGTATGTCGTGCTCGAGCGGGTCTATGCCGAGATACCTCAAGCTCTCCAGGTATAGCTCCTGAATGTCGTCGGGCGACGGTTTCAGTATCACCTGGAACTGGTAGTAGTGCTGCAGGCGGTTGGGGTTCTCGCCGTACCTGCCGTCCGTGGGACGGCGGGAGGGCTCCACATAGGCGGCCCGCCATGGCTCGGGCCCGAGCACCCTCAGAAACGTCGCCGGGTGGAACGTACCGGCCCCTTTTTCGATGTCGTAGGGCTGGTGTATTATACAGCCCCTCTCGGCCCAGAACTTTTGAAGCCCCATTATCACGTCCTGAAAGAGCATCTTCCCTCCTCTCGCATCTACAGTGCGGCGGCCCTGAGTTTTTCCATGAACTTTACGGTCTTAAGCTCCTTGCCCGTCTGGTGGCGTATGAAGCGGGTGAGCACCCTCTCCCCTTCCCGGAGCAGTGCGGGGTCGGGCACAAGCCTTGTGAGCTTATCCATATCGAGCCTGGCGGCCATGGCGAGGAACCTGGCCGTACCGGCCGACAGCGGTACGGTCTCGGTGAGCCCGCGCGCACAGCCGCCGCAGACCATACCCCCCTTTTCGGAGCTGAATACGGTCCTGCCCGGGCCGTCGGTCCCTCCCCTGCAGACCACGCACCCCTCGAGATGGGGCATGTAGCCGAGTATGCTCAGGAGCTTTATCTCGAAGAACCTCAGAAGGGACTCCCCTCCCGCGCCCCGTCCATCCCGTTCGGCCCGTCCATCCCACCCATCCATGACCCGCAGAAAGCCGACCAGCAACTCGAAGAGCGCCGGGTTGGCCTGACCCTCCCCTGTCATCTCGCTCACGAGCTCAAGGAGGTAGCTCGCGCGGGCAAGCCCCTCGATATCCGCCTTGAGGCCGCTAAAGCCGTCGACGAGCGAGGCGGCCTCGACCCTCACCATCCCGGCCCCGGGCTTGTGGTAGTACATGAGAGAGATATGGGAGGGCGGCTCGAGGTTGCCGACGAACCTCCGCCTGCTCCTGCGCGCCCCCTTGGCTATGCCGCTCATCTTGCCGTCGCCGGGCGTGTAAAAGGTAAGTATCCTGTCGGACTCGCCGTAGTCGATGGAGTTGAGCACGACCGCCTCCGTCTTGAACGAACCCCGTCTCTTCACAACCACCCCGCCTTCATGAAGAGTGCGGCGAGCCCCAGCAAGGTGAAGAACCCCCCCACGTCCGTACAGGCCGTGACAAAGACGCTCGCCGAGAGTGCCGGGTCGGCGTTGAGCCACTTCAGGATGAGCGGTATAACCGCGCCGCTAAAGCCCGCCACGACGAGGCTCGCGGTCATAGCCAGGAAAAGAAGCACCCCTACCATGAAGCTCGCGCCTATGAGGCAAGCGAAGAGCGCGGCAACGGCCCCCACCAGCAGCCCGTTCCCGAGCCCCACCATCACCTCTTTTATAAGGAGCTTCCTGGCATTGGCCATGCCTATCTCGCCGAGCGCAAAGCCCCTTACCACTACCGTTATGGTCTGTGTGGCCGCGTTCCCCCCGAGCCCCGCCACCACGGGCATAAGGACCGCCAGCATCACCATGCTCTCAATGGTGCCCTCGAAGAGCTTTACGACACTTGCCGCTATAAAGGCCGTGCCGAGGTTAAGGAGCAGCCACGGCGAGCGCATCCCAAAGGACCTCCCCGGGGGGTCGAGGGCGCGCTCGCCCGTATTAAGGCTCGCCATACGGTAAAAGTCCTCGAATATCTCCTCCTCTATAACGTCCACCACGTCGTCTATGGTTATCCGGCCCACCAGCCGGTTCTCCCCGTCCACAACGGGCATGCTCAGGAGGTCGTAGCGCTGGAACATCCTCGCCACCTCTTCCTGGTCCACATCGGTCGAGACCTTTACGGGACCGGTGTCCGCAACACTCCTGACCGCGTCGCCGGCACTTGCGAATATGAGCTTTGTAAGCGGCACCGCGCCAACGAGCCTCCCCTCCCCGTCTACCACGAAGACGCTCGAGATGTTCTCGACCTCATCGCTCTTCCTCCTTACCTCCTCGATGGTCTCCTCCACGGTCGCGTCCTCTACGACCGAGACCAGCTCGGCCTGCATCTTCCCCCCGGCCGTATCGTCGGGGTACTTAAGGAGTTTCTGGACGTGTATCGACTCTTTCCAGTCGATGCCGTCGAGGACCTTCCTGGCCTCGGCCGAGGGCAGCCCGGAGATGACGTCGGCCGCGTCGTCGGTCTCCATCTCCTCGACGACCTCGACGAGCGTGGTCTCCGGTATGGAGGATAGCACGGCCTTGCGGAGCCTCTCGTCGAGTTCGAGCAGCACCTCCGAGGCGAACTCCGGCGCGAAGGAGCGGAATATCTCGAGCGCCCGCTGCTGCTCTATACCCTCGAGCACCCGCGCGGTGTCCGAGGGGTGGAGTACTGCCAGTAACCTTCCGGCCCCGGCCACGTCCCCACCATGAAGGAGGGCCTTGACCTCCTCTATGCGGCTGTCTTTCATCTCAATCGCCATGACAATAAATACCGTGATGCGTTATGCGTGTGCGTGATGCGGAAAATCTTTCAAATACGCATCACGACCTTTCATCTTTTTAGCACATAAAAAAAAGGTAAGTCAATAAGATACGGGCGAGTTCCCGGGAAAAGAGATGGGGAGGTGGGTGATAGATGAAAAACTGGGGGCTTACTTCTGGAAGAAGACCGGGCCCTCCACCTTTCTCGTGACGGCCTCGGCGGTGCTCCCGAGCACCATCTCCACGACCCTGGAGTGGTGTGAACTGCCCATGAAGAGCAGGTCGTGGCCTTTTTCGCCGTAGTAGGCGGGTATGCCGACCGCGGGCTCGTCCTCCACGCGGGCAAAACTCGCCTCTACGGCGTAGGGCTTCAGGTAGTCTTCGGCGCCCTTCAAGATGGCGTCGGTCTCATCCCCCCTGGCGGCGGTAAGGACGGTCAGGGGGAGCGCAAGGGTTTTAGTGAACTCCGCGGCGGCATGCAGGGCCTTCGCCGCGTTCTGGCTGCCGTTATAGGCAATAAGAGGGCTCCGGGGCTCGGTGAACTTCTCCGGCACGATCATGACCGGCGTGGGGGACTTCCTTATAACCCCTTCGGTCGTCGAGCCCAGAAGGCCGTGCTCGAAGCGCTCGTGCACGCCCTTCCTGCCCATTATGACGAGGTCCGAGAGCTTGGCCCTCTCGCTTATCTCGTTAGTGACTACACCTGTGATGAGCTGGGTTTCGACCTCCACGCCGGCCTTGGCGCAGTCCTGCTCGAAGGAGTCGAGTATGCTCCTTCCGACCTCGGTGAGGATCTCCTTCATCTTGGTCGAGGAGTTAAGGAGGGGTTCGAAGCCGAGCGACCCGACGAGGTCGTGGATGAAAGGGCCCTCAAGGGCCGCCACATCGACCACGTGGATGCCGGAGACACGGGCGTCCAGACCCCGGGAGAGCCAGAGTCCGCACTCCGTGGCGGCGGCGGCGTGGGCGGAGCCGTCAAGTGAAATGAGTATCTTCCTTATCAATATCCTGCCTCAGGCAAGGGCGGGCTCCGGGGAGGACAAGACCTCGACGGTTATCCCGCCGCCGCTTGCGTCCACCCTGAAAAGCTCGCCGTCTTTCCACTTAAGGGTTATGGGTATCTTCACGCGGTCGTCTATGAGTCTCTTGAGGAAACGGGCGCCGTACTTCGGGCTGTAGCCGTCCTCAACGAGCTTCTCGACCGCCCCGTCGGTTATCTCGAGCGTCTTTCCGTAACCGGTCATGTGTTTGGCTATGGTGTCAAGGTAGCGCCTGGTCACCTCCCGCACCTCTTCTTCGGTAAGAGGGGAGAAGACGATTATGTCGTCTATGCGGTTCAGGAACTCGGGGGAGAAGACGTTCTCCACCTCCTTTATGATGCTGTTCTTGAGCGCGTCCGTCTTAGCCCCCTCGGGCAGGAACCCCATGGGTTTCATGAACTTCTTGAACTCGTCCGAGCCGAGGTTGCTGGTCATGATTATTACGGTGTCGCTGAAGTAGACCCTTTTCCCCCTGCCGTCGGTGAGCCACCCCTCGTCGAACACCTGCAGGAACAGGTTAAGGACGTTGGGGTGCGCCTTCTCCACCTCGTCGAGGAGCACCACGGAATACGGGTTATCCCGGACCTGGTTGGTGAGTATGCCGCCCCTCTCCGAGCCCACTATCCCCCGCGGCATGCCGATGAGCTTGTCGATGGACACGCCCGAGTCCTTGTACTCGCTCATGTCCACCCTTATAATCTTTTTGTCGTCGCCAAAGAGGAATCCGGAGAGAGATTTGGCCAGCTCCGTCTTCCCGACACCCGTTGGCCCGAGAAAAAGGAGCACGCCGTCGGGCCTCGAGTAGTTCTCCTTAAGCGGGCCCTTGTTGAGCTTGAGCCTCCTGGCGAGCGCCTCCATGGCCTCCCTCTGGCCGACGACCCGCTGGCCTAGCGCCTCCTCCATCTCCTGGAACCTCTCGGTGGTGTCCCTGTATATCATGTCCCTGGGGATACGGGTCTCCTGGGAGATGACCTCCACGACGTCATCGACCCCGACCGGCTCATCGGGCCTGTTTATCTCCACCTTCACGCACGAGGTGTCGAGCCAGCCTATGGCCTTGTCCGGGAGCTTGAGGCTCCTCATGTACCTCTGGCTCATATCGAGCGTGCACTCTATCGCCTCGTCCTTTATCGTAACCGAGTAGTTCTTCTCCAGCCTGGGCCTTATGCCGTAGAGTATGCGCCTGGTGTCCTCTATCGAGGGCTCCTGGACGGTCACCAGCCTGAACCTCCTGGCGAGCGCCTCGTCCTCGGCTATGTACTCCTTGTACTCGGCGAGCGTGGTGGCCCCTATTATCTGGACCTCGCCGCGCGCGAGGGTGGACTTGAAGATATTGGCCGCGTCCGAGGGCACGCCCATGGCGCTGCCGGCGCCTATAAGCGTATGTGCCTCGTCCACGAAAAATATTATGTTCTTCCTCTCCTTAAGCTCCTTTATTATCTTCTCTATGCGGTCCTCGAACATCCCCCTGAATATAGTGCCGGCCACGACCGAGTTCATCTGGAGGTTTACTATTTGCTTGTCCCGGAGCCTTTCGGGGACCCTCTTGGGCTCGAGCTCTATCCTTCTCGCGAGACCTTCCACGACGGCGGTCTTGCCTACCCCCGGCTCGCCGACGAACATAACGGAGTTGGACCTGTCCACGTGGTAGAGTATCTCGATGGCCTGGTCTATCACGTCGTCCCTGCCTATTACGGGCGGGAGCTTGTCGAAGCGGGCCAGTTTATTGAGGTTTACGGCGAAGTGTTTTATGTTGGGCGGGAGGTCGTACTTCTTCTTTACCTCCTCGTCTTTCTCTTCCTTGGTCCTCACCCTGACGCTTATCCTGCGCATCACGTAGTCCGGGTCGAGTCCGAAGCTCCGGAATATCTTGGCCGGGAGGCTGTGGTTCTCCTGGAAGATGGCCATGAGGAGGTCGGTCGACTCCACCTCCTCCCTGCCCCACCTCTGTGCCTCCTCACTGGCGAGCCGGAAGATGTTTTTGGTGGCAGGCGGTATCTTGAGCCCGACCCCTATATACTGGCGCGAGATGTTCAGGTGCTCTTTGAGGAAGTTAAGGACGTGATAGACGTCGAGGTTCAGGTCCTCCATGACCTCCCGGAAGAACTCCTCCTCGACCCTGGCAAAGGAGAGGAAGAGATGCTCCACCCCCAGGTAGTAATGCTGGCGGTTTTTGCTCTCCTCGACGGCCCCGTCAAGGACTCTCTGGGCCTTTGGAGAGAACCTTTCCCTTATGCCTTCAAGCTCGGTCATCGCAAACCCCGCTTAGAAAAGCCGACGGGTAAGTCCCGTCCCTTACCACTTTTTATATTACCATAAACCTCGCCTTGGTTCATAGGGGTTTATTTTTTGGAACTCGTCGAGGAGCTTCTTACTCTTGGCGTCAAGGCTCTTTGGCAGTGCTATCCGTATAACGACGTACTGGTCCCCGCGGCCCCCTTTATGCGGCGCCCCCTTGCCCCGAAGCCGGAGTTTTTGCCCGCCCTGGATTCCGGCGGGGACCTTTATCGTGGCCGTGCCTCCGGGGGTGGGGACCCTTATCTCGGCCCCGAGCGCGGCCTCGGTCACGGTGACCGGTACGTCCATGTATATGTCGTTATCAACCCTTCTGAAGTGCGGGTGAGGCTTTACGCGGGCCACTATATAGAGGTCTCCGGAAGGGCCGCCGAGCGTGCCGGCGGCGCCCTTGCCCTTGACCCTTACCCTCGACCCGTCCTTGACGCCGGGGGGTATCTTTACGGTAAGCTTTTCTTTCCCCTTTCCACGCCTGACCGTTATCCTTACCTCGGTCCCCTTAAGCGCGTGCATGAACTCTATATCGAGCGGGTATTCGATGTCGCCTCCCTTTTTCGGCCCCGTCTTCCGGGCCTCTCTCCCCGGCCCCGCCTTTGCCCCGCCTCTTCCCCCGCTCCTGCCCCCACTCCTGCCCCCACTTCTACCCCCACTTCTACCAAAGATATCGCCGAAGATGTCCTCGACCCCGCCCATGTTGAAGCCGAAGTCCTTGAAGTCGAAGCCACCGGGGAACGGACC
>JAZGJJ010000080.1 GCA_036482575.1 Thermodesulfobacteriota bacterium | reverse complement strand
GCGGGACCCGGCACGGGCGGGGCTCTACGCCACCGCGGGCTGCTACGTGCGCTTCGCGCTCGCCGCGGCCGCCATGGCGACGATGGTGCTGCTGGTCGGGGTCGACCCGCTCGGGCTCGTCGCGGGCTTCACCGTGCCTCTGGTTACAACGATCGCCACGCTCGCGGTTATGGCCAAAAAACAACTGTCATAAGGAGAGAGACCGATGCACGACATACTACTACCCACATTCGGACTTCCGGTCCACACGGCCCTCATGCTCTACGTGATGGCGCTCCTCTGCGTCTTCTCCTACCTGCTTCGGGGCAGCCTGAAGCTCGTACCCGGGAAGCTCCAGAACACGGTCGAGATAGTGGTCGAGGGGTTCGCCGGACTCATAGACGAGGTGATGGGGCAGAAGGGAAAATTCTTTCTTCCCGCCATACTGACGTTTTTCGTATTCATCCTCATCTCGAACACGCTCGGGATGATACCGGGCCTCGCGCCCCCGACCGCGAACCTCAACACCACGGTGGGGCTGGCGCTCATCGTGTTCGTGGCCACCCACATCGTGGGGCTCAAGGAGCACGGGATCGGGTACGTTAAGCACTTCACCGGTCCCATCTGGTGGATGGTGCCCTTTATGTTCCCCATAGAGGTCTTCGGCCACCTGGCAAGGCCGCTATCGCTTTCGTTCCGTCTTTTCGGCAACATGTTCGGCCACGAGCAGCTCATCGTAGTGCTCCTTATGCTCATGCCCTACGCCTACCCGATGGTCCTTTTCTCGACGATCCTGGGGGTGCTGGCGGTTATACTGCAGGCCTTTATATTCTCTCTACTGGCGATGGCTTATATAGGAGGCGCGCTCGAGGAGGCGCACTAAACATAAAAACCTTGACTTTAACGCTCCAAAAAGTTAGAGTTTCTGGTCTAAATAGGCGGGAGGTAAAGATGAGATCGATGAAAAAGGTACTTTTCGTATTGACGATCGCGTTCCTTCTCTCCGGCGCCACGACTGTGTGGGCCGAAGGGGAAGTTAAGGAAGGGGCAGGCGACAGCGTGGTTCTGGCGGCGATATTCCTCGGCGCCGGCCTGGCCGCGGGGCTCGGGGCCATCGGCCCCGGCGTCGGGCAGGGGCACGCCACAAGGGGAGCGCTCGAAGGCATGGCCAGAAACCCGGGCATGGCCGGTAAGCTCATGACCACCATGCTGCTCGGTATAGCCATCATGGAGGCGCTCACCATCTACGCGCTCGTCATAGCGTTTATGCTGCTCTTCAAGTACGCGCCAAGCTTCATGTAAGACGGGGGTTTTTCAACGAGAAAAGGGGCGGGGCTAAACTCCCGCCCCTTTTCTTAAGTACCCGCTGGAATTACGGACGTCCTCCCCCTCTCTTCCCCGGCACGGGAAATAGCCAAAAATCTTGACTTTTCAAGGTTTTTTCTGTATAATATTTTAGCACTCTGAGGGTGTTTCAATTTCAGGACGCCCGTCTGGGGTATGCGACACGGAGGTTGTAATGGGGCCGCATACACATTAACCGTGCGGCAGCACTCCTATGGTGGGAGTGCTGACTATTCGGAGGAAAACAAGGTGAGTTTACCGGTACTTGCGGATTCCCTGCAGATCTATATGGCGGACGTAAACCGCTTTCCCGTCCTCTCAAGGGAGGAGGAGGAGCGGCTCGCCATACGCTACTACGATAAGAAAGACCTTGAGGCGGCCCACGCCCTCGTTACCGCGAACCTGAGGCTCGTCGTGAAGATCGCCCACGAGTACCGGAGCTACGGGGTGAACCTGAAGGACCTCGTCCAGGAGGGCAACCTCGGGCTAATGACCGCGGTCAAGAAGTTCAATCCCTACAAGGGCTACCGGCTCATCACCTACGCCGGCTGGTGGATAAAGGCCTACATTCAGGAGTTTATCTTGAAGACCCGGGGCCTTGTGAAGCAGGCCACCAAGGCGATGAAGAAAAAGCTCTTCTACAGGGGCGAAGAGGCGGGTACCGACCCAACCCCCTCCGGCCCGGACCTCTCCTTGAACACCGCCATCGGCGACGACGACGGGAAGACCCACATGGACATGCTCCCCGACCCGGGCCCGGGCCACGAGGAAAATATCGGAAAGGCCCAGGAGCAGGCCCTTGTAAAGAGGGACGTCACCGACGCGCTCGCCGTACTGAACGAAAAGGAGCGGCTCGTCGTCGAGAGACGGCTCATGGCCGAAGAGCCCTTAAGCCTTCAGGCCATAGGAGAGATACTCGGCCTAACCCGCGAGAGGGTCCGCCAGATAGAGGGCGCGGCCTTGAAGAAGCTCCGGGGCGTCCTTTCGGAGAAAGCCCCACCCGCCGCACTGCCGGCCTGACGGGCGGCACACCGCAATTTTCCGCTAAATCGCTGTTAAATTAATAGGTTAGGACGGTAAGAAGGGTGCGGATGTGTTCCCGTAAGCATTCCCTTATGTAAAGAAAGACCGGGAAACTTTACATAAGGGCCGGGCTAATGTAAAGTTCGGGGCTGAACTTTACATTCAGGCGGCTTAACCCCCCAGATACCCCAACACCTTCTTAGCCGTAGCCTCAGCTTCCCTGACCGTATCGCTTATGCCTATGCCGTGATAGGCACTTCCGGTTAGATAGAGGCCGGGGTGGTTCGCCGTCAGCCCTTCTATCGACTCGATGCGCTCTCCGTGCCCTATGGTGTACTGCGGCATGGAGCTCTTCCAGCGGAAGATCCTGACAAAAAGCGGCTCGGCGTCTATGCCCATTATATCGCTCAGTTCTTCACGCACCATCTTCGTCGTCTCTTCATCGCCCAACGATACGAGGTCCGACCGGTTGGTCCCCCCGACGAAGCACCTTATGAGGACCTTATCCTCCGGCGCCCTGCCAGCCCACTTAACCGAGCTCCACGTTGCGGCCATTATCCTTCTCTTCTCCGTCCTCGGCACGACGAAGCCGAAGCCGTCGAGAGGGTGCTTTATGTCCTCCCTTTTATAACCGATCGATACCGTAGCGGTGGACACGTACGGGATGGAGACGAGCTTTTCCACGAGCAGGTCATCCAACCCCTCCAGGAAGCGGGAGGTAACGTAGGCGGGCGTGGCCGCGACGACCGCGTCGGCCTCGATGGGCGGGCCGCCAGCTATCTCGACCTCCCAGCCGCCATGCCTCCTCCTTATGGAATCGACCGCCGTGCCCGTCTTTATGGTAACGCCATCGAGCCTCTGAAGGAGCGCTTCCACAAGCTCCGTAAGCCCGCCCTCGAGCGTCATGAACATGGTGAGCCTGGGCCCGCCCTCTCCTCCTCCCCCCGAAGGCTCGGGGGGCTTCCTCATGCCCTTCATCTTCGCAAGCATCCCCTTTATAAGGCTCCCGTGGGTTTCCTCCATCTCGACGAACTTCGGAAAGCTCGACCGGACGCTCATCGTCTCGGGCTCTCCGGCGTGCACTCCGGCGACGAGCGGCTCGGCTATCTTATCGAGCGCCTCCCTGCCGAGCCTCCTCGTTACGAACGCTTCGAGGCTTTCGTCCCCCTTCTCCGTCCTCCTGGGCACGAAGAGCTCGAGCCCCATCCTTATCTTCCCGGGTAGCGTTATGAGGCCGCTCGTAAGGAACGGCAGTATCCTGGTCGGGACCATGAGTATGACGCCTTCGGGGAGGAGGTGGAGCCTGCCGCCGGAGAGGACAAAGGTCCTCCCTCTCGGCGCGGTCGTGGAGAGCAGCCTGTCGCCGAGCCCGAGCTTTTTACAGAGCTCCATGGCCCAGGGCTTTTCCGAGAGGAAGCAGTCCGGCCCGCCCTCTATGAGGAAGCCGTCTCTCTTTTCGGTAACTATGTTGCCGCCGGTCCTGCCGGACCTTTCGATAAGGGTTATGTCGAGGCCGGTCACTCCCTGCTCGCGCGCGTGCTCCACCAGGGAGTACGCGGTCGAGAGGCCCGAGATGCCGCCGCCTATTATGACTATTCTTTTCATGCCGGGTTCTTTACGCGCGGGTGGGTTTCCACGAGCCCGGCGAGCAGTTCGATAAAGCGGGGGGAGGTGTTGAGCGAACCGGACCTGAAGAAGCTAAGCCCACAGGCCTCGGCGGCCTCTTTAAATACCACGTCTATATCGTAGAGTGTCTCGACGTGGTCCGAGACGAAGCTGAGCGGCACGACGAGCACCCCCTTCCTGCCCTCCCCTTTGGCCTTTGCTATTACCTCCTCGACCTCCGGGCCCAGCCATTCGACCGGACCTCCACTTTTACTCTGGTAGGCGAGCCGGTAGGGGAGGGGCACCTGCTTTATCAGCTCTTCGATGGTACCTTCGAGTTTTTTCAGGTAGGGGTCGCCCTTGAGCATACTGAGCGGCAGGCTGTGCGCGCTGAAGATAACGAGGAGACCTTCCTTTTTCGGCTTCTCCGGGAACTCCTCGATCGCCTCCTCCATCTTCTCGGCGACGGCGTCTATATAGGCCGGGTGCGTGTGCCAGTCTTCGGGGAAGCTCATCTCCGGGACCCCGGCCGTAGTCTTCAAGGCGGCGTCCAGGTCGTAGAGGTAGCCGCCCGTGGCGGCCCTCGACGAGTGCGGGGCCATGACTATCGCCACCGCCTCCTCTATCCCGTCGCCCCACATCTCGCGCACGGCCTCCTTTATATAGGGGTGCCAGAACCTCATGCCCACGTAGACGCGGTAGTTATCCCGCCCTCCCTCGTTGAGCCTCGATTCCAGTGCCGCGGCCTGCGCGCGGGTGATCTCGAGGAGCGGAGAGCCGCCGCCTATCTTCCTGTAGCGCTCCCTCGCCTTCTCGACCATCTCCGGGGTGACGGGCCTGCCCTTCAAGATATTCTTCAGGAACGGCTCGACGTCCTCAAGGGACTCCGCACCGCCGAAGGCGAGGAGCAACACCCCTTTTGTCTTCCCCGTGTCTGCCATTTTACTTCCGATTATTTCCGGCTGAATTCGTGGACGGCATCCACGAGCGCCCTTACGTTATCCACCGGGGTGCCGACGATTATGCCGTGGCCGAGGTTGAAGATGTGTCCGGGCCTGCCGTCGGCCATCGCGAGTATCTCCTTTACCTTCTTCCTCATGGCCTCGACCGGGGCGAAGAGAAGGGTCGGGTCCAGGTTCCCCTGTATGGCTTTGTCGTGGCCTATGGTCTCCCAAGCCTCGTCGAGCCTGACCTTCCAGTCCACGCCCACGACGTCTCCGCCCGCCTCTTTTATTATACCCAGGTAGGAGCCGGTGTTGGTCGAGAAGTTTATGAACGGAACCTGTCCGCTGACGGCGTCGATGACCTTCTTGGTGTACGGGAGGGCGTAGGCCTTATACTCGTCCGGCCCGAGGCACCCGACCCAGCTGTCGAATAGCTGCACGGCGTCCACGCCGGCCTCGATCTGGGCCTTCATGTATACGATGACCGTATCGGTTATCTTGTCCATGAGCGTGTGCCACCCCTCGGGGTCGCCGTACATAAGGGCCTTTGCGTGCGTGTAGTTCTTCGAGCCGCCGCCCTCGATTATATAGCTCGCGAGAGTGAAGGGCGCCCCTGAAAAGCCTATGAGCGGGACTTTGCCGTTTAACTCCTTCTTCGTCAGCTTTATGGAGTTCATGAGATACGGCACGTCCTCTTCCGGGGTGATGACGCGTACGGCCTCGATGTCGTTGCGACTCCTTACCGGGTTATGTATCTTCGGGCCCATGTTCTTTTCAAAACTAAAGCCTATGCCCATGCCTTCCAAGGGCAGGAGTATGTCGGCGAAGATTATGGCCGCGTCGAGCTCGAAGGCCTTAATCGGCTGGAGCGTTATCTCGCAGGCGAGCTCCGGGGTCTTGCACATCTCGAGGAAGGAGTGTTTTTCCTTTATGGCCATGTACTCCTTCATGTAGCGCCCGGCCTGGCGCATGAGCCATACCGGGGTGTGGGGGGTGGGCTCCCTCCGGCATGCCTTTAGAAAAGTATCGTTCGTCATACGGCTCCTTTCGCGGTCCTGGGCTGGTTATGCAAGCCACCTATTATATGGCTAAACCGGGAGATTTGCAACGGTTTTCCAGCGTGACGCTGGACCCGATAACTCCGTCCTTTCCCCTCCCTTTACGGGGGGAGGTCTGAAAAAAAAGGGGGGGGGGGAGAACCATGTCATTCCCGCGGACGCGGGAATCCAGAACAGCATTAACGATTACGGAGAGAAAAAATACGGGAAGTGTGGGGCTGTTGAAAAACCTAACTCGGTGTCATTGCGAGCGAAGCGAAGCAATCTCGTATTCATATAAATCAACAAGTTAGAGATTGCCGCGTCGCTCCCGCTCCTCGCAATGACACCTTTTTCAACAGCCCCAGTGTCCCTCTCTTTTCCTCTATTTTCCCTTTTTAAGCCGAGACTCTATTACTTGCTGAACCACCTTTTCCTTAATTCGAGACTTGAAACTGTATGCCTGCTCATTAGACCCGTCAACCCCCGTGTAAAAACTCACATCCTTCCTAGCACGGTTAAATTCAGAAAATTGCGGTCCGCATTTAGCATGGGCCGCATCTGCAATTTCATATGGCGTTGCATCAGACGAAGAGTAAATTTCAGCGGCATCGAACATACAGGCCATATAGGCCTGCATGTTACTGGTTAAATTGCTATTTACATCTGGGAACCTATCCTCATAAGTGACATGTATCTCGCCAGATATTTCCGGTGCCACATTCGACCCCTGCAACACTATGGTAATATTTGACCTTCTTTCTTTCCAGCGGACCAGAAATATTAATTGGCCGTTCCTCACAGCTGTTGCTTCCCCTTCTTTAGAAGGTTTTTCACCCTCTCCTTTCCAAATCGATGTGTCATAAATAGGAGTGCCATGTTCCCTAATCAGTTGGTTTCTTAAAGAAGTGAATTCGTCTATGTTCGCGTTGGCGGATACTGTTGCATCAAAAAAATAAACATATGAACCTGATTTAAGTAGGAAACCTTTGGCTTCCGTCCAAATGAACTTGCCATTGCCTTGATAATGTCCCTCGACTATGCGGTCTGTCTCTTCCGCGAATTTATATATGATGCCAACCTTTCTACCAAACAGTTCCCCTTCGAAAAACAGTTCTTCCTCCCCCATCTTCGCCGGTTTTGCCGTTTCTTTCTCCTTAACTTGTTTTACGGTCATTCCCCAATAGCTTTCCCGAAAATCACCAGCGAAAGACTGGTTAACAACAAAGAGCATGGATGCCAACAGCACCACGGCAAGAAGTCCTCTCATCTCTCAACCACCTTTCATGTTTTCTGACTAACACCTATATATACCATCGGCATATAATAGCCGGTGGGCTGTGCCCACTTTTAAATGTTGCAACCCTCCTATTCCCCCTCCACATTATCCTCTATCCTGGTACATATCCCCCGGAGCATATTGACCTCCTTTTGCGTGAGGCCGCTCCTGCCGAAAAGGCGCCTAAAATTCTTCATTATGCTCCTAAGGAGCGACTCGCCGCTCTTCCTGTTATGCTCCTCTCCGTAGCCGAGCTCCCGGAGCGTACTTTCGAGGTGGGCATAGAGTTTTTTCCTCTCTTCGTGCGGGGCGGCGTCGATTGGTCCTCCTTCGGGGGCTTCTCTTTCCTGTGGCGCGGCCCCCCTCCCCCCGGTAAATAGCCCGTAGCAGAGCGCGAAGACCGCGTGCGAGAGATTAAGCGATGGGTAGTCCGGATGGGAGGGAATTTCAATAAGCGTATCGCAGAGCGCGATCTCGTCGTTCTTAAGCCCCTTATCCTCCCTGCCGAAGACGAGCGAGACCTCGTTCTTCTCGGAAAATTTCAGTATTTGCGCCACAGCCCCGTCCAGCGGTAGTAAGGGGTTCCTGACTTTTCCTTCCCTCCGGGTGACGCCGGCCACCATGCCGCTCTTCTTTACCGCTTCGGCAAGAGAAGAAAAAACGCGGGCCTCCCTTAAGATATCCACCGCGTTACAGGCCATGGAAAAACCGTCGTCGTTCGCGTACTCGACCGGGTTCACGAGGCAAAGCCTCCTAAAACCCGTATTCTTCATGACCCTTGCCGTGCTTCCTATGTTCCCCGCGCTCTGCGGGGCGACAAGCACGATGGAGATATTTTTCATTAGATGCGTTTGAGGACTTCTCTCGCGGCCACTATACCCGAGACCGAGGCCTGCACTATGCCGCGCGTTATGCCCGCGCCGTCGCCCGCGGCAAAGAGATTTTTAACCTCCGTTTCGAGCGTGGGGCTCAACTCTATCCTCATGGAGTAGAACTTCACCTCCACGCCGTAGAGGAGAGTGGAGGATGCGTTCATGCCCGGCACCACGCGGTCGAGCGCCTCCAGCATCTCGAGTATGTCGCATATGTAGCGGTACGGCAGAACAAACGAGAGGTCCCCCGGGGTGGCGTCCTTCAAGGTCGGCGTTACCGGGTTCTTTCTGAGCCTCTCGGCTGTGGAGCGCCTTCCGTGCTGGAGGTCCCCGAGCCTCTGCACGATGATGCCCTCGCCGAGAAGGTTCGCGAGCGTTGAGATGTACTGGCCGTACTTAATGGGCTCCTGGAAGGGCTCGGTGAAGGTGGTGGATACGAGAATGGCGAAGTTCGTGTTGTTCGACTTCTTCGTAGAGAAGCTGTGGCCGTTCACCGTGCAAAAACCCTTGTGCCGTTCCTTTACGACCACCCCGTAGGGGTTCATGCAGAAGGTCCTCATCGGGTCGTCGAAGCGGTGGGAGTTGTAGGTGAACTTGGCCTCGTGCATGGCGTCCGTAACCGGGCGGAGTATCGATGCCGGCACCTCCACCCGTACCCCTATGTCCACGGGGTTTAGGCCCGTCTTCACACCTATCCTGTCGGCCATGTCCTTCAGCCCGTGCGAGCCACCGCGTCCGGGCGAGAGGATTACGTGTTGGGCGCCGAACTCCTCGCCTTCGGCGGTCTTCACCCCGGTTACGGTGCCGTCCTTCTCCGTTACCTCGGTTACCTCGGTCTTGAAGCGCATATCGACGCGGCCTTCGAGCGTTTTGCGGAGCTTTTCAAGGAGCGCTATGCACCTGTCGGTCCCGAGGTGGCGTATGGCGAATGGCACGAGCCGGAGGCCCGCCCTTGCCGCGGCCTCCTCTATCCGGGCGACCGCTTCCCTGTCGGTGCCCTTCAACTCTTCCGGGGCGCCGAAGCGGAGGTACAGCCCGTCGACGTACTTTATGAGTTCGTCGAGCTCCCCCGCGTCGAGGTATTCGCCGAGGAAGCCTCCCACCCCGGCCGACAGGTTAAGCTTGCCGTCGCTGAAGGTACCCGCCCCTCCCCATCCGTAGAAGAGGTCTTTCCTCTCCCTCTCGTGGAGGTCGGCGCCCTTTTCGATGATGAGGACCTTTATCCCCTCTTTCTTTTCCGCGAGTTCGAGGGCGGCGAATATGCCCGCCGGTCCCGCGCCCACCACTATGACGTCGTAGTCCTTCATGCCGCTTTGAGTATATCAGAATCGCCGTTTCCGTGAAATCGCTTTCTCAAGAACGGATGGCGCTTGAATTCAACCCCTTTATGGAGTAAAACTTCCTAAGGGGGTCAACTCCATGGTCATGACGTGGGAGAAGTTCGAGGCTCTGGTCCGGAGGCTCGAACTGGTTGAGATGCGGGACCCGGGGGGGTACAAGCTCCGGGTGTTCCTGCTCGCCGTGCTCGGGTACGCCTACATATTTTCGATACTCGCCGTACTCCTCCTCATATTGGGTTTCGAGGCGGCGTTCCTTTACTTCCTCCTCTCCAGCACGGAGTTCCCGGCCTGGATCCTCATCCTGGGCAACAAGGTAGTCCTGCCTTTTTTCCTTTTCGCCCTCCTGATAATCCGCTCCCTGTGGTTCCGTTTCGAACCGCCGGTGGGCGTGGAGTTGAAGCGCGAGGAAGCCCCGGTGCTCTTCAAAGAGCTCGACAGGGTAAGGGGTGAGCTCAAGGGCCCGGCGGTCCACAGGGTGCTCGTGGACGGGAACTTCAACGCCGGCGTGGTGCAGATGCCGAGGCTCGGCCCCCTTGGGTGGCAGAAGAACTACCTCATAGTGGGCCTGCCCTACATGATGGCCATGTCGCCCGAGGAGATGCTCGCGGTCTTCGCCCACGAGTACGGGCACCTCTCCGGAGCGCACGGCAAGTTCGGCGCCTGGGTGCACCGGAACCGCAGGACCTGGTACAACCTAATGGAGTCGCTCGCCCGGAGGGGCCACTGGGGGATGTTCGTCTTTACCTGGTTCTCCAACTGGTACGCCCCTTACTTCAACGCCTATACGTTCGTAATGGCCCGGAAGCACGAGCTGGATGCCGACAGGTGCGCCACGGAGATGGTGGGCGCAGGGCCCGGCGCCACGGGACTCATGAGGGGAGCCGTCATGGGGCGCTTTTTCGAAGAGAAGTTCTGGCCCGCCCTTTACAAGAAGGCCAACGACCATCCCGAGCCGACCTTTAACCCGTTCGCGAGCATGCCGCGCGCCCTCAAGGGACACATAAGCGACAAAGAGGCGGGGCGCTATCTCAAGGCCGCCCTTACCGAGAAGACCGGGGGCCAGGACACGCACCCCTCGCTCTCCGAGCGTCTTTCGGCGATGGGCCGAAAGGCGGAGATGCCGCCGCCGGTGGAGGTCTCCGCGGCCGAGCACTACCTCGCAGGCGCCCTGAAACATGTGACCGGGAGGCTGGACCGGGAGTGGAAGGACAGCGTTCGCGCCTCCTGGAAAGAAAGGCACGCGCAGGCCCTGGAGGCGAAGGCCACCTTGAAAGAGCTTGAAAGCAGAGCCCAAGGAGGAAAGGGTGGGAAGCTCACAAGGGGCGAGCTCTGGGACTACGCCCGGCATACCGAGGAGTTCAAGGGCAGTGCCGAGGCCGTGGAACTCTACCGGGAACTGCTTTCGAAGGAGGAGGCCCACGCAGGCGCCAACTACGCGCTCGGCAGGATACTTCTCCTCGGGGGCGACGAGGCGGGCAGAGCCCATATCGACAAAGCGATCAAGGCCGATAGCGAGTACGTCATGGAGGGCACGCGGCTCGTCTACGACTTCCTCATGGGCGAGGGCAGGGCGAAGGAGGCGCGCGAGTATTGGGACATGGCCCGCGACCGGGCGGAGATGGAGGAGTGGGCCATGTCGGAAAGAGCGTCGCTCGGCGACGGCGACAGCCTGCTCCCCCACGCCGTCGCGGAAAAGGAAGTAGAGGCCATCGCCGGACAGCTCCGGGCGTACAAGGACATAAAGGAGGCGTATCTCGTACGCAAGAGCGTGCGCCTCCTTCCCGAAAAGCCGCTCTACATACTCGGCGTGGTGCGCTCGTGGCCCAGGTTCAGCCTCTACTCGGACGACGATTACGGCCGCAAGCTCGCCGAAGGGCTAAAACTCCCCGGAGACGGCTTCGTAATCGTGCTGGACGGCAAGATGAAGGATTTGGGGAAGAGAATGAAGCACGTATACGGCTCCAAGATATACCATAAGAAGAGGGGGGAGAGCGGTGGGGTGCTCCCGCCGCCCCCTTCTACTTCTTAGGCTTACCAACCCTCTCGCCGAGCGCGCCGAGCAGCTTGTTGAACGGGTTGTCCCGGGGAAGGAAGGGGATGGGCGGTGCGCGCCTTATGCCGAGCTGCTTCATATGCTTCAAGAGCCCCTCGTGGGTGCTGTCCAGCTTGAGTCCCTTCTTGAGCGCCCTGAAGGCAAAATCCCTCCGGTCGGCCAGGATGCAGACCCTGGCGACGTTCAGGTATATCTCCGGGTCGTAGAACTCCTTTTTTGCCGCCGTGTTGCAGAGAGTGGCGGCCCTGTCGTAGTCCTTTTTCACCGCGGCCACGCACAGGGCGTGGTAGGAGAGCGCGGCCGCGCTCTTCTTGGCGACCCCTATCTTTTCGAAGATGGCCAGCGCCTCCCTGTAGCGGTTCTTCCTCGTGAGCGCTATGGCCTTCTTTATGCTTTCCTGTTCTTCCAATACCGGCTCCTTTCGAGAAAAGTCGCCGGAGGGAGAAAGTATTCACTCGTCGGCGACAGGACTGGCTCGAACTTCAATTATATGACAGGCAGCTATTGGGTGTCAATCCTGGAATCAGGCCGGGAGCCAGAGAGGGAAGGAGGTACGGCCTTGCCCTTGCCATCAAGCACCAGCCCGAACCCCCGCGCCCCGCAGGAGTCGTCGTCCTTGGCGTATCCGCCGGACTCTTCCCCGGCGATAAGCGTATTTTTTTCCTTGCCGTCGTATAGGAGCCCCAGCCCCCCGCACGTTGCCGCGCCCTGGCTGAGCACCCCGCCCTTGTAGGTGTCGTCCCCGCCGAAGTCCGCGAGCGCGCCCACGCCGAAGTCGTGGCCCATGCCCTGACCGACCCCGAAGCTTACGCTGTACGAGTCCTCGCCGCCCTCGTCTATAAGAGCCCCGACCGAGCTGTGTATCCCCGCCCCCTGGGAGTACCTGCCCGCAATGTACGTGTCGTTGCCCCCCAGGTCGTGCAGGATGCCGAGCGAGTACCAGTAGCTCGACCCCTGGGAGAAGTAATCCCCCTCGTAGCGGTCGTTCCCGCCTGCGTCTATCAAAAGCCCTATGCCGCCCGAGGCGCCGACCGCCGTCTTGTACGGACGCATGCCCGTGCCGAAACCCTGGGAGAAACTCTTCGTGGCGTTCTCCGGGTCCCTGAAGTCCGGGTACTTTCCTCCGGCGAAGTAAAAGTCGTTCCCCCCGGTATCGATAAGCGCGCCGAGACCCCTTACCGAGCCGTGGCCCTGCGAGGAGAGGCGCGCGCGGTAGGTGTCGTTCCCGCCCGCGTCAAGGAGTATGCCTATGCCGAAACGCCCGACACCCCCGGTAAAGGTGTCCCCGGTGTAGGTGTCGTCGCCGCCGAGGTCCACGAGCGCTCCCACCCCGAAGATACCCATCCCCTGTGCCAGGTCTCCGGAGATGTAGACGTCGTCGCCGCTCATGTCGAGGAGAAGGCCGGTGCCCATAAAGCCCGCGCCCTGGGAGAGCCGTCCGGGGGGTCCGGGGGCGACGTAGCGGTCATTACCGGCGAGGTCTATAACGAGAGAGAGGGGGACCAGCGGGGTGGACGCCCCGGCGTTATTCTCGTAGGTGTCGTCGCCGCCGAAGTCTATTATAAGGAAAGCGGCCTTCTTATAGCGCGTCGCGCCCGGCCCCCCTATAATGACCGTGCCCGCCGTGGTCTTCACCGCGCCTAATACGTCCCCTTCGGCCGCGTCCGTGGTTTCCATGCCCTCAAGCTCTACCCCCGAGGGATCCACCTGGGCGAGCGCCCGAATAAGCTCCGGCGACAGGGCCCCGGCAAAGACAACCGAGGATTTAAAGAGCTTCGCATAGTCCACCTTAAGGGCCGTCCTCAGGAACTCTCCATAGTCACCTTCTTCATCATCACCCTCTTCCCCCTCCCCCCCCTCCCCGGCGTAGATGCCGTCGAGTTCCGCCGCGAGGAGATCCCTCTCTCCGGGCGAGAGCGCCTTAAAGGCCTCCTCGCGGTAGGACGAGGCGAGCCCTGCGAGCGAGACGACTTCCTCTATTACACCATCGAGTCCGGTAATGTCGAGCGGGTCGAAGGGGTTGCCCCAGACCTCGGCATCCAGCTCTTGCGCCGCACCGGCCAAAAGGTCCGGAAGGTCCGGGAGGATGGGGGGGGTGGAATGCGAAGCTGTGTGAGAGAGGAGCGAGGCGGTGATTGTTCTCGAAAGCGGCACTATGTCGGTCGGTCTCCGGAGCGCGTAGTTGACCTCGCCGAGGCGGTACAGGTTTGCCTCCGGGTCGACCGCATAGCTGTCTATGACCAGGCTCCGCTCCTTCAGTTCGGCCAGGGTATTCAGAAAAGCCCGGATACTTTTCTTCTCTTCGAGCTTCCTATAAAGTTCTCCACTTCCCTTACCCTCCAGGTGCGCCTCTTCCATCTCCTTTTGGGCCGCCTCTATCTCGGGGTGGGGCTTTACCCGGGCCGGGACCTTCCTTTCCTCCCCTATCTCCGCCTTTAACTCGATCTCCTTCCCGTCCCTTACTATGGAAATTAAAATCTCGTCCCCGACCTCTTTCGCCTTTATGGCCTTTATAAGCGCCGCTACCGTGCCACCCTCCTCTTCCCCGTGGTCTAGCCCCTCCCCCTCGAAGGCTATGACTATGTCGCCCTTTTCAAGCCCGGCCCTCTCGGCCGCGGTGCCGGGAATGACGAGGCGGATGTATACCGCCCCTTCCTTCTTAATCGTCTCCGAGAGCAGCTCTTCCGGCGGGCTCTCCATGAACACACCCAGCAGCGGCCTCTTCTCATCTTTCCGGGGCGTTTCAATGGAGGGGAAGAAGAAGGGGTTGAAATCTCCACCGAGGGCTACCCGTGGGAGAAGACACAGAAGGGCCGCAAGAGGCAAAAGCCGTAGCCTTAATGGATATGAAACCCTGAACTTTACCACTCCCTCCACACTCAAGCGGGCCTACGGGAAAATGGAAAAAATGGAAATGAAAGTTTTTCTTCAGGCACGGGCTTATGGTATATGCCCTGGTGGCAGTCTATGCAGGTAAGGCCCTCTGTCTCCATCCTCTTATGCTCCTCCTTGCCGTGGCCGTTCTCGGGCCGGACGTTCTTGTGGCAGGCCCTGCAGGGAGAGCTGTCCCACTTCTTCAAGCTCATCCGCGCGTTACGGGCCATCTCGGCCCGGTGCGCGTCGTAGCTCTCTTCGGTATCAAGACCTTTCGTAAACTCCGCGTAGGTGTCCCTGACCCCGCTTACTATATG
>JAZGJJ010000079.1 GCA_036482575.1 Thermodesulfobacteriota bacterium | reverse complement strand
CAAGGGCCACGCCGTACTCGGCCGCCGCGGCGACCACCCGCTCGATATCGAGCTCGTAGGGCTCCCTTATGCCTATGAGCCTGCCGGTCGGGTGGGCGAGGATATTGAGGCTGCCGGTACTCATCCCCTTTATAATCCTCTCGGTCATGACCTCCCGCTCCATATCGAACCCCGAGTGCACGGCCCCGACCACGCAGTCGAGTTTTTTTAGTACGTCTTCGGGAAAGTCCAGCGTGCCGTCGGCCTTTATATCGACCTCCGTCCCCTTGAGCACCCTGAACCGTTCGCCCCGCTCCTCGAGCTTTTCGTTAAAGGCGTCTATCTCGCCTATCTGCCTCAGGAGCCTCTTCTCGTCGAGGCCGTTTGCAATGCCGACGGCCTTCGAGTGGTCGGTTACGGCGATGTACTCGTAGCCCATGGCCATGGCGGCTCGGGCAAGCTCTTCGATGGTGCTCGCCCCGTCGCTCGCAGTCGTATGCGCATGGAGGTCGCCTTTTATATCCTTAAGCTCTACGAGGTGCGGTAGTTTTTTCCCCCGTTCCGCAGCCTCTATCTCTCCCCGGTTCTCGCGCAGCTCGGGCGGCATCCACTTGAGCCCGACGGCCTCGTAGACCTCTTCTTCTGTCCGGCCCGCAACGCGCTCTCCCGTCTTCTCATTAAATACCCCGTACTCGTTCACCTTGAGCCCCATCCTGCCGGCCCTCTCGCGGACGGCTATGTTATGGGCCTTGGAGCCGGTAAAGTGCTGACGTGCCGAGCCTAAACACTCTTCCTCCATAACGCGGAGGTCCACCTGCAGGCCGTTTTTAAGTATTACGGTGGACCTGGTCTCCCCCTTTGCCGCGACCTCCTCGACCTCGGGGTAGGCTACGAAGCGGTCCATCACCGGCACTCCCTTTTGGCAGGTTACCAGTATATCCACGTCTCCGATGGTCTCCTGCCAGCGCCTTAAACTCCCGGCGGGCTCGGCCTCGATCACGCCATCGAGCCCTTTGATGTAGTCCACATAGGAGTGCGCGTACGCAAGCGCCACCACGAGCGGGAACCTGTCCGACCCCTCCATCAGGTTTTTATATTTCTCTATGGCCTTTATTATCTTCAGCTCGCTCTTCTCCCCCATCCCCGGCAGCGTCCTGAGCGCTCCGGCACGGGCCGCCTCTTCGAGCGCCTCCACGCTCTCTATGCCGAGTTTTTTATATAAGAGGGCCACCTTCTTCGGGCCGACGCCGGAGAGTTTCAGCATTTCGAGGAGCCCCTCGGGGGTCTCCCGAAGGAGCTCGTCGTGAGCAGCGCACCTGCCGGTCCTGAGCATCTCGACTATCTTTTCGTGTATGCTCTTGCCTACGGCGGGGATCTTTTCGAGGTCGCCTTCGGGTACGGAGTTCAGGCTTACGGCCAGACCCTCGACGACGAGGGCGGCGTTACGGTAGGAGCGGACGCGGAAGGGGTTCTCCCCCTTTATCTCGAGTATGTCCGCTATCTCGTTGAATATACCTGCTATATCCTCATTTTCCATCAGGGTTTATCGAAGAAGTAGGCCCTGTAGATATAGAAGAGGCTCCCCTCCTCGCTCTCGATCCTCCGGAGGATGTCTTCCCTCAAGCCCTTGAGCATCAGGACAAAACCCGCCGTGTCGGCGAGTATCTCCCGGTCGTCCCCGTACCTCTCGAAGAAGTGAACGGCCCTCCCGCTCACCTCGTTCATGGAGTCCATGAAGAGGTCCAGTGCCGGGATGAGCGCCTCCTGGGCCTTGCGTACCGCCCCCTCCCTGAGGTCCCTGTAGAAGACCTCGTCCTCGCTCCTTACGTGCGCGACGAGCTCGGCCTCGAGCGAGTTGAGCCCCCTCCTGAGGCTGGTGATATCCTCGACCTTCCCGGCCTCTATTATCGGCTCAAGCTCCCGGAAGAGCCCCTTTATCCGGCGGTGCACCCTTTCGAGTTCGTTCAGGTATTTTTTCCTATCCCTGTCCATGACGGAAAACCTCCTTTATGCGACCGTACCCGCCAAGACGATTATAGCACGGCACTACGTTTTTCGTTGACAATAATCCGGCTATTACATAGACTTCATATATGGCGAAAGAGGGACGCATAGGGGTATTCGACTCCGGCATCGGGGGGCTCACCGTCTTAAGGGAGGTCCGCACGCTCCTGCCCGGAGAGGAGACCATATACCTTGGCGACACGGCGCGCGTCCCCTACGGGACGAAGTCGGGCGAGGCGGTCATACGCTACTCGCTCGAGGTCGCCGGGTTCATGAAGGGTAAGGGGATAAAGATGCTCGTCGTGGCCTGCAACACGGCCTCCGCCTACGCCCTACCCGCGCTCAAGGAGGCCCTCGACGTCCCGGTGGTGGGCGTTATAGAGCCGGGCGCGGCTACGGCTGCCGAGGCCACCATGGCCAAACGGATCGGCGTTATCGGGACCGAGGCCACAATAAAGAGCGGCGCCTACTTCGACGCCATAAAGGCCATCGACTCCAAGACGGCCGTTTACATGAAAGCCTGCCCGCTCTTCGTGCCGCTCGCGGAGGAAGGGTGGCTGGATAACGACGTGACCCGTCTCACCGCGGAGAGCTACCTCGCGAACTTTAAAAAAGAAGAGATAGACATCCTGGTGCTCGGGTGCACGCACTACCCCCTCTTGAAACCGCTCATAGCCGGGGTTATGGGTAAGGGGGTCACGCTCATAGACTCGGCCCGCGCAACGGCCGCCGAGGTCAAGCGAATACTCCAGGAGAAAGGGCTCGTGAGAGACGCCGACCCCGCCTTCCCCGCCGCGCCTCCGGAGTTCTTCGTAACCGACTCGCCGGAGCGCTTCGCGACGGTGGGAAAGAGGTTCTTCGGCGACGGACTCGTCTCGGCCGAGCTTGTAAGGCTCGGAGACTCCTGAGGTGCCCCCGAAAAAGAAGAGAAAACTGAAGAAAAGGAAGAAGGGGTCCCGCCTCCCCTCTCCACTGCCACTCTCCGTAGTAATCGCAACCCTTGTGACCTTCGCCGCCGGAGCGCTCTTTATGATATACTTCGGTGACAGGTTGTTCTCCCCCACGGCCCCGAACTCCACTCCGGACTCCACCCCGAAAAAGACCGTCGCCACGGCGAAGACGGAAAAGACAGAAAAGACGGGGGAAAAACCCGCAGTAAAGAAACCCGCGTCCCGCACCATAAAACTCTTTTTCGGCGACTACGAGGGCAAGGAGCTTATCGCCGAGAAGAGCGGCATCAGGAAGGGCACGGTGGAGGCCGAGCTCAAAAGGGCCGTGGAGGCGCTCCTTAAAGGGCCGGTGAGTGGAAGAGACGGCATCATCGAGACCATACCCGAGGGGGTAAAACTTCTCTCGCTCAAGGTGCGGAAGAGGACGGCGGTGGTTGACTTGAGCCGGGAGATTATCGATAACCACTTCGGCGGCTCGTCGGCCGAACTGCAGACCGTCTACTCGCTCGTAAACACCCTCACCTTGAACTTCCCGTCCATAGACACGGTACGGATCATGATCGAGGGCAAGTCCGAGCCCACCATAGCCGGGCACATAATCATAAGTAACCCGCTTAAGCCGAACAGGAAACTGATAAAGGGATAGCGCCCCGTCCACCTCCCTGGTAATAATGGTAATGGCAAAGACGACAAAAAAGAAGATAAAGGTCCGGATCGAGAGCGACCCTCTCGGAGAGAAGGCCGTCCCCCGGGGCGCCTACTACGGCGTACAGACCGAGCGCGCCCGTGAGAACTTCGACATCAGCGGCATCCCTCCGAGGCGAGAGCTCATCATAGCCACGGCCATGATAAAGAGAGCCGCCGCCGAGGTCAACTCCGAGCTTGGCCTTCTGAGTAAAAAAACCGCACGCGCCATAATAAGGGCCACGGACGAGATAATAAGGGGAGGACTCCACCGGGAGTTCGTCGTGGACGTCTTTCAGGCCGGGGCCGGCACCTCGCACAACATGAACGCCAACGAGGTTATCGCCAACCGCGCCACGGAGCTCCTCGGCGGCCGCAGGGGCGACTACACGGTCGTCCACCCCAACGACCACGTCAACATGGCCCAGTCCACCAACGACACCTTCCCAACGGCCATGAAGCTCTCGGCACTCATGCTCTCCGGGGGGCTCACGGAATCGCTAAGCGGCCTCGAAAGGGAGCTCAAGCGCAAGGGCCGCGCCTTCGGCCGCGTCATAAAATCCGCGAGGACGCACCTGCGGGACGCCGTACCGATAACCCTAGGCCAGGAGTTCGCCTCGTACGCCGAGTGCATAAAAAAACGGAGGACACGGATAACCGAAGCCACCGGGGCCCTTAAAACTCTCGGCATCGGAGGCTCGGCCGCGGGAACGGGACTCAATACCCACCCGCGCTACCGCCGGATGGTGGTAAGGGCGCTGTCGAGGAGTTCCGGCATACGGGGTCTCAAACCGGCGCCGGATACGGTAGAGGCGATGAACAGCATGGCCCCGTTCGTCGACCTGTCCGGGGCCTTGAGGGCGCTCGCCGTGGAGCTGATACGCATAGCGAACGACCTCCGGCTCTTAAGCTCCGGCCCGAGGACGGGGCTCTCCGAGATAACCCTCCCCGCGGTACAGCCCGGCTCCTCCATCATGCCGGGCAAGGCGAACCCCGTCATGGCCGAGATGCTCAACATGGTGTCGTTCCAGGTCGTGGGTAACGACCTCACCATAGCCATGGCCTCGCAGGCCGGACAACTGGAGCTTAACGTCATGATGCCCGTCATAAGCCATAACCTCCTCCAGTCCATGGACATACTCACGGGCGGCATGAGGGCCTTTACGGAAAGGTGCGTCACGGGCATAGAGGCGGACCGGGAGAGATGCCGCGAATATTTCGAGAGGTCGATCGGCCTCGCGACCGTACTTAACCCGATCATAGGCTACGGGAACGCCGCGACCGTCGCACGGGCCGCGGTGGAGAGAGGGGTTACCTTGAGGGAGCTTATAGCCGAAAAGGGGCTCCTCTCCGAAGAGGAACTGGACAGGCTCCTCGACCCCGCGACGGTTACGGGCCCGCAATTGAAGAAAATGAAGAGGAGGGTTTAGAACGACTATGGAGTTCAGCTGGACGACAATACTGGGGCTCGTGGCGGCCGCGTGCACGACGGCCTCCTTCCTGCCACAGGTCGGAAAGACGCTTAAGACGAGGAAGACCGAGGATATCTCGCTCCTTATGTACGCCGTCCTCACCGTCGGCATCTTCCTGTGGCTGCTATACGGTTTTGCGACCAAAGACCTGCCGATAATCGTGGCCAACACAATAAGCCTCGCCCTGGCGGGCACCGTCCTGGCGCTCAAGGTGAAGCACGGGTAGGTGGGGCTGAAACCAATTGACTTGAGCCCTGCTTTGTAGTAAAGTTGGACTATTATTTCCATTATTTCCATTATTTCGCGCAACCTTAACCTGACCTGAATAAGCCCGGAGGTGGCTATATGAAGAAGATGGTCTTTTCATTCATCGCACTAACCTTTTTATTCGCCGTGTATTCGACCGAAGCCCTTGCCGGGCCGAATAACGTCATACCGGGCCGCTACATAGTGGTACTTCATGACGACGCGGATGGCGCGGCGGCCGCCCGGGATGTGGCCTCGGCCCACGGCCTGGTCCCCCGTCACGTCTATAGCGTGGCGCTAAAGGGCTTTTCCGCGGCCATCCCGAGCGCGAGGCTCGGGGCCGTAACATCCGACCCCAGGGTAAAGTTCGTCGAGCCCGACCTCGTGGTCTGGGCTATAGCTCCCCCGGCGGGCGGACCCCCGGGCAAGAATAAGGACGGTGGCGGAGGCGGCGGCGGAGATACACCCCCGCCCCCACAGGATCTCCCCACGGGCATCGACCGCATATACGTCGCGCCTGACAGCCCGACTGCGAACGGCGTGGACGTCGACATAGCGATTATAGACACCGGGGTGGACAAGGGCCATCCGGACATCAACTTCCATAAGGGCGTAACCGTCGCCGGTACGGGCAAGCCCGGCGGCAAGGACAACAACGGCCACGGCACGCACGTGGCCGGGATCGCGGCGGCAAGGAATAACTCCGAAGGCGTCATAGGTGTGGCCCCGGGTGCGAGGATATGGGCCGTGAAGGTACTCGATAAGTTCGGGGGCGGCTCCATCGCAGGCGTGGTAGCCGGTATAGACTGGCTCACAAGGTTCGCCTCCGAGGTAGAGGTCGCCAACATGAGCCTCGGGGCCATCGGAACAAGCAACTCCCTCCGTCTCGCGATTCAGAACAGCACTGCCGCCGGCATACTCTACGCCGTGGCCGCGGGCAACAGCAGAAGGGACGTCTACGGGAGTGACGGGGCGCTCGGCGGGGGAAGCGCCTTAAACCCAGGGGCATACGACTCCATCCCCGCGGCATACCCCGAGGTCGTAACCGTCTCGGCCATAGCGGACTACGACGGAAAGCCGGGCGGCAAATGGACGGGAAAAACGAGCTGGGGTGCGGACGATACGTTCGCGTCCTTCAGCAACTACGGCGTTGCCGTGGACCTCGCGGCGCCGGGGGTGGATATAAACTCCACATGGGTCGGCGGCGGCTATAAGAGTATTAGCGGCACGAGCATGGCCTCCCCTCACGTCGCCGGAGCGGCGGCGCTCTACATATCCACCCACGCCGCGGCGAGTGTGGCGGCCACTACGGATGCCCTTATAAATAACGGGGCCTCTCAGGCGGACGCCTATGGCTTCCTCGGCGACCCGGACTCCAGCGCCGAGCCGCTTGTGTGTATCGGCTGCCCGTAACTACCTTTTAGATATCTTAAAAAACCCCCCTCCCGAATGGGAGGGGGGTTTTTTTGTGCTCCGTTCACTTACCTCTCAGGAAAGATCTTCAAGCGTCACCGTATCCGCTCCGGCCTCTTTCATCTCGCCCAGTGCCCTCTCCGAATCTCCGGGCTTTAGATCCACCCCCTTAACGGCGTCGACGAGGACCGTGACTTTAAAACCCTCCCGAAGGGCGTCGAGCACCGTCTCCCTGACGCAGTAGTCAGTGGCGAGCCCTCCGATATAGAGGCGGGTAACGCCGCTCTCCCTGAGCAGTTCACTGAACCCCCTCCCCTCCGGGTCGCGGGCCTGGAAGACCGAGTAGGCGTCCTCGTCCGGCCTGTCCCCCTTGGTAAGGAGAGTAACCCCGTCCGGGGGTTTGAGGGCGGGATGGAGCTCGGCCCCCGGGGTGCCTTGAACGCAGTGGACCGGCCACACACCCCCGAACTCCTTGAAGTGATTCGTCTCGGGGGGGTGCCAGTCGCGGGTTATAAAGACCGGAAGCCCCCTCTCCCGGAAGAGCCCCATGTAGCGGTTCAGGACCTCCACCACCGCGTCCCCTTCCGCCACGCCCAGCGCGCCGCCGGGGCAAAAATCGTTCTGGACGTCCACGACCACGAGTGCGCTTTCTTTATCCATATCCATAGTTCAAGCATATAAGAGACGGCAAAGGCTGTCAACCGTCACACATATATGTTGAAAAACCGCGTATTTTAGTCTATCCTTAATAACCAATCAAACTACGGAGGTACTAAATGAGGCTCTACAGGAAGCTGGCCGTACTCGCCATACTCTCCCTTTCCATAGTCCTAGGCCGGGACGCGCTGGCGGAGAGGGCCATACTGAAGACAAAGCTGGATAACGGCCTTACCGTTATCCTCGAAGAGGACCACTCGGCGCCGGTGGCGGCCTTCCAGATGTGGGTACGCGTGGGCAGCGCGGACGAAAAGGAAAAAGAGGCCGGCATAGCGCACGTCTTCGAGCACATGCTCTTCAAGGGCACCGAAAAACGTGGGGTCGGGGAGATAGCCAAAGAGGTCGAGGGGGCCGGGGGTTACGTGAACGCCTACACCTCCTACGACAACACGGTCTACCACCTCGCGGTGGCGAGCCGCTTCTTCTCCGCCGGGCTGGACATAATGAGCGACGCCATACGGAACTCGACGTTCGACCCCGTCGAGCTCAAAAAGGAGCTCCAGGTGGTGCTCGAAGAGATACGCATGGGCGAGGACAACCCTGGAAGGAAGCTCTACAAGACGATCCTCGAGACCGCCTACACCACCCACCCGTACAAGAGACATGTCATAGGGTCCAGGGAGACGGTCGAAGCCCTTACGAGGGACTACATACTGGAGTTCTTCGGTAAGTGGTACGTCCCGAACAACATGACGCTCGTGGTGGTGGGGGACTTCGACGGAGAAGAAGCCCTTGCCGAGATAAAAGAGTCCTTCAAGGGCTTCAATAAGGGATCCGACCCGCATACCCCCCGGCCGGTCGAACCCCCGCAGACCGAGACCAGGGCCGTGGTGAGCGTGGAATCCATAGCACAGACCCACATGGGCATGGCCTTCCACATACCGGAGCTCAGG
>JAZGJJ010000078.1 GCA_036482575.1 Thermodesulfobacteriota bacterium | reverse complement strand
TATGACCTTGAACTCGGTCTCGGCGGCGAGGTATTCTATGTTAAGCTCCTCGGCCTCGGCCTCCCGGGTGCTTATCCTGCCCGAGAGCGCGAGCTCCGCGTCCGAGGCGGAGGACAGTTTTTTCTCCGCCCCGGTCCTCCGCTCCGCCATGCGACTGTATTCGAGCGAGGCGAGATAGAGGTCGAGGGATTTAAGCTCGTCTTTGAGGACCTTGTACCTTTCGGCCTTTTTGGCCTGGCGGTTCAGCGAGTTCAGCTGGCGCTTGACCTCGCTAATGATGTCGTTCACGCGGGTGAGGTTTTCGCGCGCGCCCTGAAGCTTCCTGAGTGCCGCGTCCTTTTTCTGCTTGTACTTGTTTATGCCGGCGGCCTCCTCGAAGAGGGTCCGCCTTTCCTCCGGCTTCGCGGTAACGAGCCACCCGACCTGGCCCTGCTCTATTATGGAGTAGGCGCGGGTGCCGATTCCCGTATCGGCGAAGAGGTCGACTATGTCCTTAAGCCGAGCGGGGACCTTGTTTATGTAGTACTCGCTGTCGCCGGAGCGGAACAGCCGCCTCTCGACCTCTATCTCGGTGAAGTTCGCGTAGCGCGCCGGGGCCTGGCCCCCTTCGTTCGAGAGGGTCAGGGCGACTGCGGCCATGCCGAGTTGTTTTCTCGAATCGCTCCCGGCGAAGATCAGGTCCTCCATGACCTTGCCACGGAGGTGCCGGGCGTTGTGCTCGCCGAGGACCCACCGGACGGCGTCCACGATGTTGCTCTTGCCGCACCCGTTAGGTCCCACTATGGCCGAGGTGCCCTTGGGGAAGACGAACGGGGTCTTGTCCACGAAGGACTTGAAGCCGTGGATAGCGAGTTTTTTGATTTTCATCTTTTCCCCTCTGGTTATGGCGGGCTCTGTTGCGGAATACCTGCCCCCCCTGCCCCCCGCTCGGATGCGGACGTGTCCAGCTGATTTTACTGAAAATTTAGCAGAGTTTTTGCCCCTTGTAAAGGAAAAAATACAAGGGAGAGTGGGCGGGGAGGCGAAATCCACAATATCTTGGGGCCGCCTGAGCGTTGCCCGCCGTGCGGCAGCACCCTGAGGGTGTTTTAAATTCGGGGCGATCTCCTGGGTACGCGATACCTAATGCTGTATGGGGCCGCGTATGGCGCTACCCGTGCGGCAGCACCCTGAGGGTGTTTCAAATTCTGGACGACCGTTGGTGGCTTATGGGGTGGAAGTTGCAGTGGGGTCGCATACACGTTAACCGTGCGGCAGCACCCTGAGGGTGTTTTAAATTCTGGACGGCCGTTGGTGGCTTATGGAGTGGAAGTTGCAGTGGGGCCGCATACACGTTAACCGTGCGGCAGCACTATGAAAGCTGTTTACATATCCGCCCCCCGCGTGGTATTTTCCCCTTTATGCATAAGGCGGGCCAGAATGCAGACCGGGGCAGGCTGTGGGTCGAGGCGGCGGCGGTCTTGCTTTTCGTGTGCGTGCTCAGCCTGAGCGCGCACGCTAGGAACGCGGTCTGGGGCGGACGGGTTTGCGCTCTGGGGGGACGCAGTGGAAAAATCCCTGCGCAAGGCGAGGGTGCGCAACTACCTCGGCCTCGCCCACGACCTGGCGGGACGGAACGAAGAGGCAAAGAGGCTCCGGGCTTCCCTCTCCGGCCGGTAACAGGTAGCCTGTAGAAGATGAGCGGCAACGAAGAAACGATACTCTCTGGAAGGTGGGGACGGCTTGCAGCCGTCATGGGTATAGTTGTAACCGCAATACTTGTCTACTCCAACGCCCTCCAGGGCCCCTTCCTCGTGGACGACCGCATGTACATACTGGGAAACCCGGCGGTGCGAGAGCTCGGAAGCTTCCTCGACCTCTCGGGCACGAGGTACGTGGCCTTCCTCTCCTTCGCCCTTAACTACGCCGCCAGCGAGTACTCGACCTTCGGATACCACCTGACTAACGTGGCGATACATACGATAAACGGTTTGCTGGTGTGGTGGCTTGTCCTTCTGACGTTCAGAGCCCCGGCCATGGAGCGGACCGGGGTAGACCCGAGCCTTAAGTACTTCGTGGCACTCGCTTCGGCCCTTGTCTTTATCTCACACCCGGTCCAGACCCAGGCCGTTACCTACATAACACAGAGGTTCACGTCGCTTGCCGTACTCTTCTACCTGCTCTCACTTGCCCTCTACGTCAAATGGAGGCTCTCTCCGGAGTTGAAGGGTCGGGCGGCTTTATATCTCTTCTCGCTCGTCTCGGCCGTACTCGCCATGAAGACAAAGGAGATAAGCTTTACCCTGCCCGCCGTAATCATACTTTACGAGTTTACGTTTTTCGGCCGTTCCTTTAACGGACACGAACTACGGCCACGGACACAGTTCTTACCGTTGCTCCCTTTCCTTTTGACCATGGCTATAATCCCTCTCGAACTCTTCGGTCCGGAGCTGGGGCTCTGGGAGGGCAGGCACGGGGTGGACGAGGAGTTCCTTAGAAAGGTACAGGTGGAGGATCTTTCGACCGTCCCCCCCTACGCCTATCTCATAACCCAGTCGAGGGTGGTCGTTACCTACCTGAGGCTGCTGGTGCTGCCGGTGGGCCAGCGCATGGACTACGACTACCCGTTCTCTCACTCCATATTCGAGCCGGAGGTGTTTCTGTCGTTCTTATTCCTTCTTTCTCTTTTTGGTTTTGCCGTTTATCTGTTTTTACGTTCACGCATCACGCATCACGCACACGGCCTTCTGGCCTCTTTCGGCATTATCTGGTTCTTCATAACCCTGTCGATCGAGTCGTCAATAATCCCGATAAAGGACCCCATTGCCGAGCACCGACTCTACCTTCCTCTTGCGGGCCTTTCGGTCTCCTTCGCTGCCGCGGTCTCTTATCTCTCAGGCGCGTTCCGGAGGGGGAGGGGGGGGAGGGGGGCGTGGGTCGCCGTGCTCGTAATTGTCGCGGCCCTTTCGGTCGCCGCCCATACGCGGAACAGGGTCTGGGCCGACGAGTTGACCTTCTGGCACGACGAGGTAAGTAAGTCGCCCGGCAAGGCCACGGTACATGACGGGCTCGGTCTCGCCTACCAGAGGATGGGTAGGGCGGGTGACGCCTTGAGGGAGTTCGAGGAGGCGGTAGCGCTGGGCCCCGGCTACGCCGGCATCCACAATAACCTCGGGATCCTCTACTTCGAGCTGGGCCGGATGGACGACGCCGTAAGGGAGTTCGAGGCCGCGGTGCGCCTTGTGCCGGGCTTTGCCGAGGCACACAATAACCTCGCCGGCATCTACTATGTGCAAGGCCGGCTGGACGAGGCCATAGAGGAGTACAGGGAGGCCCTGAGGCTCAGTCCCGGATATGCGGAGATACACTACAACCTCGCCATTGTCTATAAGAAGAAGGGGCTTACCGAAGAGGCGGCAAGGGAGATCGAAGCGCTACTTCAGATAAGGCCGGACCACGAAGAGGCCAAGAGGCTCCGGGCTTCCCTCTCCGGCCGGTAGCAGGTAGCCTGTAGAAGATGAGCGGCAACGAAGAAACGATACTCTCGGGAAGGTGGGGCAGGCTTGCCGCCGTCATGGGTATAGTTGTAACCGCCGGGCTTGTCTACTCTAACGCCCTCAGCGGCCCCTTCCTCGTTGACGATCACATCTACATCCTTAAGAACCCGGAGGTGCGGAGCCTCGGGAACTTCCTCGACATCTCTGGCACGAGGTACGTGGCCTTCCTCTCCTTTGCCCTTAACTACGCCGTCGGCGGGTACTCGCCGGTCGGCTATCATCTGGTAAACGTCGTCATCCACGTAATAAACGGCCTCCTGGTCTGGTGGCTCGCGCTACTCACTTTCCGGAGCCCGGCCCTTTCCGGGGCCGGAGAAGACACGCGGCTGAGTTACTTTATCGCACTCGGTGCGGCCCTTATCTTCATAAGCCACCCGGTCCAGACCCAGGCCGTCACCTATATAACGCAACGCTTTGCCTCTCTTGCGACACTCTTTTACCTTCTCTCTCTGGCGCTTTATGTTAAATGGAGGTTGTCTCCGGAGTTGAAGAGCCGGAGTGTCTTTTACATCCTCTCCCTCGTCTCGGCCGTGCTCGCCATGAAGACAAAGGAGATAGCCTTCACCCTCCCGCTTGTAATCGTTCTCTATGAATTTACGTTTTTCGGTCTTTCCTTTAACGGGTTACGGGCACGGGCACGGTTTTTACCGCTGGTCCCGTTCCTTTTGACCATGGCAATAATCCCGCTCAGTATATTCGGCCC
>JAZGJJ010000077.1 GCA_036482575.1 Thermodesulfobacteriota bacterium | reverse complement strand
TTTCCTGAACTCCCTGGCCGATAAGAGACGGGCTGCGGAGGTTGGTAATGGACCTCCACGGCCCGCATAACCCTTCACCACACAGCCGGATGTGAATCTCCAGGGTAAGACCACAACTGCTAAAAATCCTATCAGGGAAAATAATTCGTGTCAAGCCTTTTCCCCCACCTGCGGTGGAGCGGTAACTCCGTCCTATTCCCACCCTGTGTCTTTTAGCCTTCTCGCCCCTTGGGGGAGAGAGGTTGCCCCGATAATGTCAGGATGACAGAAGGGACAAAAGGAACAGGGGGGCCTATAGGACGGAGTTACTGCCGCGCGTCACGCGCCGAACCGGCAAGTTGTTCGCCAGACGAGGCAGGCGCACATTTTGGCCCGCAGGCGTATAGCCATGTAGGGTGGGCTGTGCCCACCGGTTAAAGGCACGAAAACGACTTGAATTTGACGAAGGGGGTGGCTGGTGAATGAATCTTTAAAGGTGGGCACAGCCCACCCTACTGCTTAATTAATGGCCAACTGTCAGGTGATTACTATATCAGAACAGTCACGTCAATCAAATATCAGATTGGATTTGCCCATATTGCATTTCTGGCATAGTGTCTGAAGATTCTTAAAGACTGTCTCTCCGCCCTTAGAGTAAGGATGGATATGATCGACATGCAACTTAACGCCAGATTCATTTTTTGGACCTCTACCACATGTGACACATGTAAATTTGTCTCGGGCCATTACTTTAAAACGCAACTTGGGTGGCGCTTGTCTCGGTGTTGACATAACAATGGTTTCGACCTTGTCTGATGAGGCATTCTCGGAATCAGGGATTGTCTCTATCCTCTCTTTATTTGCTGACATATTATCTGCAACATCTTCGTTCTCACGCTCATTTTCTTCTGCACGGTCTTTGCAAAATGCATGGACAGCCTTTATCCAACTTCCAAATCTCTGTATATATAATGAAGCAGTTATAGAACTTGATTTTCCCATCTCTCTATACTTTGGTTGCCTTCCTAAGATTTCCCATATTCGTTGTAATTCAGAAAACATATCTTCATCTGAATACAAGCCTTTTTCTACACCAGCTCTCCTGTCAATCTTCTGAACCGCTTTAGCCCAAGAACCAAAACAATTGTAGAAAGTTGATAAAGAATGAACTCCTCCGAATTTTTCATAGTCATCAAATTTAACTCTTTGATAAGGAATTTTTGATGCGATACTTTTTAATTCAGCTAATACTAATTCAGAGGTTACCCTACAATTCTCATTAGATTGATTGAAGTACCCAAATTTTAAAGAAAACGACTCTATTGCTTTTGTCCATGATCCAAATCTTCTTTCATAAACCTTTGTGCCTATGTTGCCTGTTTTTCTGAATTCCGTATAGGTAGGCCGCCTTCCCAGTTCTTTCCATACTCTATCAAGCTCTAAAAAAAGTTGTTCTTCAGTAAACAATGATTTCCTTTTCCTTTGTGCTGTAACTATTCTTACTATTCTAATTTTCTTCAGGGACAAATTTTTTTCTAGTAGCGTTTGCCAATCAGAACAACCTAAATACTTCTTCAACATTTTTGAACTATATCGCCCGCCATTCTTTTTGTAGAATTTGTACGTAAAAAATTTTCCGTTATTCAAAGCGGCTACTTTTTTAAGGTCTTGAAGAGCATCATCGGAAAAGCGATACCCCGATTTTTCAAGCGCATTAGACCATGTCCCGAAGTACTTTAGTACTGTAGAATAAGAAATCCTTGAGTATTTAGAAAAATCTTTCATTTGAGGAAGTTGATTATTAAAGTGCTGAGATAATACTCGTTTTATCTCATTGATAACTCCTTCCTCGTCATACTTTAGTAATCGTTTGGGCTGAAACTCGGGGTCCATAATTATTTGCCTCTTATGTGTTAAAACACCTTCAGTCCGGTACATGCCTCGGAATAAATAGGAATAGGGACAATTGCTGCGCGTCACCCTTCGACAAGCTCAGGGCAGGCTCAGACCAAACCGTCAAGTTGCCTGTCAGGCGAGGCGGGGGAGGATTTCGTACCGGAAACGTATATTGTTATACGTTGAGGATCGAAATCCTCCGCCAACGAAGCATGGCGGGCAAATCGGCGGTTTGCCCGCCTAACCGACCTTTCTCCAATCCTTGCCAAGCTTTACGTTCACCACGAGCGGCACGTCGAGGCCGACCACCCCCTCCATCTCCTCCCTTACAAGGGGCTCTACCTCTACTACCTCCTTCGACGGCACCTCGAAGACGAGTTCGTCGTGTATCTGGAGGAGCATCCTGGAGTTGAACCCGCCTTCGGCGATACGGCGGTGTATCTTTATCATGGCGGCCTTTATTATGTCCGCGGCCGAGCCCTGGACCGGGGTGTTTACGGCCAGCCGCTCCCCGAGTCTTACGACCGTCTCGTTGGGGCTCCGGAGTTCCGGTATGTATCTCCGGCGGCCGAAAAGGGTCTCCGTGTAGCCCCGCTCCGCCGCCCCCTCTATGGTCCCGTCTATAAACTCCCTGACCTTTTCGTAGCGCTCGAAGTAGGTCTCTATGTAGTTCCCGGCCTCCGACACGCTTATGCCGAGCTCTCCGGCGAGGCCGTAGGCGCCCATGCCGTAGATTATGCCGAAGTTTATCGCCTTGGCCCTCCGCCTCATCTCCGGGGTCACGAGCCCGGGCATAATGCCGAAGACCTCGCTCGCGGTCCTCGTATGGACGTCCTCGTCCCGGCTGAAGGCCTCGACGAGCACCGGGTCACCGGAGAAGTGGGCCACGAGCCGGAGCTCTATCTGGGAGTAGTCGGCCGAGAGGAATCTAGAACCTTTTTCCGCCACGAACGCCCCCCTTATCCTCGGGGCGAACTCGCCCTTCACGGGGATGTTCTGGAGGTTGGGCCCGGAGCTCGAAAGCCTTCCCGTGGCCGTGACGGTCTGGTTAAAGGAGGTGTGGACCCTGCCGGTCCGGGGGTCTATAAGGGCGAGCAGCCCGTCCACGTAAGTGCTCTTGAGCTTCGAGAGCTGCCTGTAGCTTAAGATCTTCTCCGGCACCTCGTGGGTGGCGGCGAGCCTCGTGAGTACGCTCTCGTCTGTGGAGTAACCGGTCTTGGTCTTCTTCAGCGGTTTTAAGCCCAGCTCCTCGAAGAGGAGTTTTGCCACCTGCTTGGGGGAGCTTATGTTGAAGGTCGCTCCGGCGGCGCTGTAGAGCGCCGCTTCAAGCGCACCGAGCTCCCTTTCCATTTCTTTTGAGAGCTCGGCGAGCGCCCCCCCGTCCACCTTTATCCCGGCGAGCTCCATCGCCGCGAGCACCTCGGCAAGCGGGAGCTCGATATCACGGAAGAGTGTCGTAAGCCCCCCCTCTTCGAGCTTCTCTTCGAGCACCCCGGTAAGGTCCAGGACGGTAGAAACCTTGTCCCCGGCCACCTCCGCCGCGCTTTCCAGGTCCAGCCCCTCGATAGAGAACTCCTTTGGCGCCGAGCCGAGGTATGCGTAGGCAACCGCCTCGAGGTCGTGCCCCCCCCTCCCCCCCCCCCCTCGGGTCGGGTTCAGGAGGTAGGAGGCAAGGGAGGTATCCATTACTACTCCGCCCGGCTTTATGCCCATAGGCGTAAAGGCGAGGAAAAGGGCCTTTGCGTCGTGGGCCGCCTTCTTGAGTTTGCCGTCTTCGATAGGCTTTTTAAGGTGCTTTAATACCACCTCTTCCGGCAGACCGCTCTCCGAAGCGTCATCCGCCCCATAAGCGAGGGGCACGTAAAAACTCTCCTCTCCGAACGAGAGCGCCAGCCCGCGAAGCGGCTCCCCCCTGCCCCCCGGCTCGGGGACCAGGGCAACGCACTCCGCCTTTTCAAGGGAGGCGGCCAGGGCTTTCAACTCCTCTTCCGTAAGAACGAGGGTGCAATCATTCCCGCCCTTTTTATCCGGGGAAAACTCCTTTATGAGTTTCGTGAACTCGAGTTCCCGGAGGAGCGGCTCGAGCGAGGAGAGGTCCGGCCCGGTACGCTCAAGCAACCCGAGGTCGCAGTCGACCGGCACGTCCGACTTGAGTGTGGCGAGTTCCCGAGAGAGGATTGCCTGCTCCTTATATTCCTTAAGATTCTCCTTTAACTTTTTACCGGAAACAGCGTCTACGTCTTTAAATACCCCATCGAAGCTCCCGAACTCTTTTATGAGCTTCGCCGCGGTCTTTACACCCACCCCCGGCACTCCGGGGATGTTATCCGACGTGTCCCCGGCTAGCCCCATAAGGTCCACTATGCGCTCGGGCGGGACGCCGAACTTCTCCTCCACCTCAGCCGGGCCGTACTCCTTTTTCTTCGCCTGGTCGAGGACGACCGTGTCGGGACCCACGAGCTGGAACATGTCCTTATCGCCCGTGACCACGACCACCCTCAGCCGCCCGGCGAATTCGCCGGCGAGCGTGGCCAGGACGTCGTCGGCCTCGTAGCCCTCTTTTTCCAACACCGGTATGTTGAAGGCCCTTACGATATCCTTTATGTACGGTATCTGGGGGCTCAGGTCGTCGGGCATGGGCGGCCTCTCCAGCTTGTACTCCTCGAAGAGCTCGTGCCTGAACGTGGGGCCCTTTACGTCGAAGGCCACGGCCAGGTAGTCGGGACCGTAGTCGGAGACGAGCTTCTTAAGGGTCTGGGTGAAGCCGTAGACGGCGTTTGTGGGGAGCCCCTTCGAGTTCGAGAAGTGCGGGATAGCGTGGTAGGCCCTGTATACCCACGAGGTGCCGTCTATGATGAAGAGGGTTTTTTTATCTTTTTTCATTAATACCTTAATTATCGGTTTGACAGCCGGGCCATAGGGTTATATACTTATAACTATGAAAGCACGGTTGATCCTCGCAGCACTGCTCACGCTTTCCCTTGCGCCCGAGGCCCGTGGCGATACGGTTTCCGACGCGCTGGATGCCGTGGAGACGTTCGCTGCCGAGGTCGGTGAACTGACCAAGGGGTTGCCGGACCGCGCGGGGGCCGACGCGTTTCAGAAACTCTCGACCGGGAGGTCGAAAAAGACCCTCTCCGAGATAAAGGCCATGCGCTGGGCCGAGGAGCCGGGATCGAGAAGGTCCAGACACCTCCTTGAGTCGGTAGAGAGCTACACCGCCGAAGAGATCGATTCGATAAAGGCGCTCGGCGGGTCGGGCGCGGACAAAGTCCGGCTCGACGAGATCATAAAGACCCTGACCACCCTGAGGGAACGCTCGCTCAAGGAACTCCGGGAGAGTTACGGCTCCGTCACCTTCCCGGCGAAGAGACGTAAAGCGGTCCCGTCGGTGGACACCTCCCCGTATGAGGAGGGGCCCGACAGGGGCAAGGGCATCTGGGACAGGTAGCGCGGCCTGATCTTATTCACCACCTCCTCCCCTGCATCCGGGCCATACGATACCATAGCAGGCTGTAAAATGACAAGCTCCCCCCCCCCCCGGTAACACCCCTCACCGCTTAAGCTCCATAAGGCGCCTGCGGGCATCCCTCAGCTGGCCGCCGTAGTAGGCGGGCGCGGTAAAAAGAAAAGTCGTGTAATGGCGCCGTGCCATCTCCGTATCGCCGGACATGTCATAGGCCACCGCGATATTGTAGTTGACGGCGGGGTTGTAGGCGTCTATCTCAAGCGCCTTCTTGAAGGTGCCTATGGCCATGTCGTAAGACCCGTTCTCCCTGTAAATCACACCCATATTGTTAACTGCCTCAACGAAACCAGGGTCGAGCCTTACCGTGGCCTCGTACTCCCCGAGGGCGT
>JAZGJJ010000076.1 GCA_036482575.1 Thermodesulfobacteriota bacterium | reverse complement strand
CTATAGCGCTCCTGAGCCGGGAGCCATACCTCTATATCGTAGGTCTTGGCCGCCGAAAAGCCGAGGTCGCCGGTACAGAGCGTAACAACCCTGTAATGCAGCCCCAATAACTTTAAAACCTCCTCGGCGTCGGCGGTGAGCTTTTCGAGCTCACCATAACTCGACTCCGGGCTTGACTCCGGGCCGGTCTCCGGCGCTACGAACTTAACGAGCTCGACCTTATTGAACTGGTGCTGGCGTATAAGACCCTTTACATCTTTCCCGTAAGAGCCGGCCTCTTTCCTGAAGCACGGCGTGTAGGCGGTGTAATAGATAGGCAGCGTGTCTTCTTCCAGTATCTCTTCTCGGTGGACGTTCGTTACGGGCACCTCGGCCGTCGGGACGAGGTAGTGGTCCCAGCCCTCTATCTTGAACTGGTCGTCGCGGAACTTCGGGAGCTGCCCTGTGCCGACGAAGCACTCCTCCTTTACCATAAATGGCGGGAGGATCTCTGTGTAGCCGTGTTTGGTCGTATGGAGGTCGAGCATGAAGTTTATGAGCGCCCTCTCCAAACGCGCGCCGGGGCCTTTAAGAAGAGAGAACCGGGCGCCGGCGAGCTTCCCGGCCCTCTCAATGTCGATTATCCCGAGCGTCTCGCCGAGCTCGACGTGGTCTTTTACCGTAAACGGGAACTCGGGCTTTTCCCCGTGCGTCCTCACGACCGGGTTATCGTTTTCGTCCTTGCCGACGGGTACGCTCTCATGCGGGAAGTTAGGCAGGGTCAGCATAAAACCCCTTAGCTCGGCGTCCACCGCGGCAAGCTCGTTATCGAGCTCCTTTATGCGCTCGTTTACGCCCTTCATCTCGGCGGTAAGTTTTCCCGAGTCCTTGCCCTCTTTCTTGAGCCTGCCCACCTCCTGCGAGACCTTGTTCCTCTTTTCCTTAAGGGCCTCGACCTCCCGGAGGAGAGAACGCCTCTTACCGTCGAGCGAGGTCACGGGTGCGAGATCCAACGCCTCGTCTCTCGCCTTAAGCCTTTTCCCGGCCTCTTCGAGGTTGTCTCTTATATATTTTATGTCGAGCATCCCTTACTCTTTCCCCGTCCACCTTTTATAGAGGTCGTTCTCCACGCCGAGCACGTCGAGCACTTTTCCGACGACGAAGTCCACCGCGTCGTCGAGCGTTTCGGGTTTCGAGTAGAAGGCGGGCATGGCGGGCACAATGGCCACGCCGAGCCTCGCGAGTTTCAGCATGTTTTCGAGGTGAATGGCACTAAGCGGGGTTTCCCTCGGTACGAGCACGAGCCTACCGTTTTCCTTGATGGTGCAGTCCGCGGCCCTCTCGATCAGGTTCCCCGACACGCCCGTGGCAACCCTGGCGAGCGTACCCATGGAGCAGGGGCATATGACCATGGTCTTTTTCAAGGCCGAGCCGCTTGCGAGCGGCGAGGTCAACTCGTCCGAGGGGGTGTAGCCGAGCTTGCCGCGCGCGCCTTTGAAGGCGGCCCTTATGGTCTCCGCGACGTCCGCCCCCCCCCCCCCGCCCGGGGCGAGCGTAAAGCCGGTCTCCTCCCGGAGGAGCAGAAAACCGGAAGGGGAGATGATAAGGTCCACATCATCTCCCCTCCTTAAAAGCTCTTCTATGAGCCTCAGGCCGTAGCTGGCGCCGCTGGCGCCGGTAACGGCTATTACGTAAGATGCCAAGGTGTCCTCCGGGCTGAAAGACCGGCGGCCGCGGGCCGCCGCCCGATAATGCCGTCCGTCTACTCCGCCAGCTTTACCGTAACGAAGATGGTGTTCTTACCCCTCATAACGAAAAAGAGTATCAGGTCGCCTTCCACCGCGGCCTTTATCTCCTTGCGGTACTCCGCTATGCCCCTTACCGGTTTCTTGTTTATCGCCTTTATGATGTCCCCTCGTTTGAGGCCCGCATTGCCCGCCGGGCTGTCCGGGTTTACCGCCGTTACGAGCACCCCCTCGATATCCTCGATGCCGAGCCCCTCGGCCATCTCGACGGGTATGGGCTGGACCGTGAGCCCTATCTTCTTCTCGGGGACGGACTCGGACTCCTCTTCGGCGGCTTCGTGCCCTTTTCCGTCATCCCGCTTCTTCGCTACCGTAAGGGTGAGCTTCTTTTCCTTGCCGTCCCTTATGACCTTTACCCGGACCTCTTTCCCGGGCGGTACGGCGGCCACCAGCCTCGGGAGGTCGTTCATGCCCGCTACTTCCTTGTCGTCGAACTCTACGAGTATATCTCCGGACTTTATGCCTGCCTTATCCGCCGGGTCGTCGGGCACCACCGATGAAATCAGCGCGCCGGTCGGCTCCTCAAGGCCGAAGGCCTCGGCTATGTCACGGGTTACCTCCTGGACGGTAACGCCTATCCACCCCCTGGTAATCTTCCCGGTTTCCTTCAACTGAATGAGTATGTCCTTTACCATATTGACCGGGATGGCGAAGCCTATGCCCTGGCCCCCGGCGATGATGGCGGTATTTATGCCCACCACCTCTCCCTTGAGGTCGAAGAGCGGACCGCCGGAGTTGCCCGGGTTTATGGACGCGTCGGTCTGGATGAAGTCGTCATAAGGCCCCGCACCTATAATCCTGCCCTTCTGGCTTACTATCCCGGCCGTGACAGTGCCGCCGAGCCCGAAGGGGTTGCCTATCGCGACCACCCACGCCCCGACCTCCAGCCTGTCCGAATCGCCGAGCGCGACCACGGGCAGGTCTTCTCCGGCATCCACCTTGATGAGCGCGATGTCTATCTTCTCGTCCTTGCCTATGACCTCGGCCTTGTACTCCTTCTTCTTCTTCCCCGTAAGGGTGACTATAATCTCGGTCGCGTTCTCTATGGTGTGGTTATTGGTGAGGATGTAGCCCTCCTCGTTTATGATGAAGCCCGAGCCGAGGCTCTGTCTTTTGAACTCCCTCTCCGGCTCGCCGAAGAATTTGTAAAAATCCTCCCCGAAAAAGTCCTCGAACGGGGTCCGGGGCTCGGGGAAGGGCATAGCGGGCTGCCTCTCCCTTATGACCTGGGTCGTGGATATGTTCACCACCGCCGGCGAGAGCTTCTTCGCCAGGGCCACAAAGGAGTTGGGCCCTATGGCGGGGGGCTCACCGTTGTCCGATTCTTTCCAAAAATTCTGTGCGACCGTGGATTCGGTAACGTCGAGGCTCGCGGTTATGGCAACACCCACGAGGACCGATACGAACGCCACGAGCAATATGGTTTTTATTCCGTAAGTCTTCATCTCTATACCCACCTTATTCCCCCATGAGGGGTTTTTTATCCGACCGGGCCGTCCCTACTCGACGGCCTTGCAGTACTTCAGACGCAGGTCGGCCAGTACGCCGTCCAGAAATCTCGTCTCTTCTTCCGATAGGTTCCCTTTCGTCCTGTCCCCGAGCATCCCGATTATGTCGATTGTATGCTTCGCCGCATTAACGTCCTTCTCGGCCTCCCCGGTTACCGGGTTTTGCATCTCTCCGAGGTTCACGAGAGCGGCCGTTGAAAGAGATAGTATGAACGTGGAAAACTCCGCCGGAGGCAGCGGGGGG
>JAZGJJ010000075.1 GCA_036482575.1 Thermodesulfobacteriota bacterium | reverse complement strand
CCGTCTTCGACGAAGCGGTCGATATGCTTTCCCCCAAGCCCCTCTATGTCCATGGCCTTCCGGGTGACGAAGTGTCGTATGGTCCGTTTTAATTGCGCCGGACATGAAAGTCCTCCGGTGCAGAAGTGAATCGCCCCCGTACGCTCGACCTTTGCCGAGCACACCGGGCACTCCGTCGGCATCTTGAAGGGTTTCTCTACGCCGCTCCTCTTATCCTTTACGACCGAGACCACCTCGGGTATGACGTCCCCGGCCCTCTGCACGATGACCGTGTCGCCCTCTCTTACGTCCTTACGGTCTACTTCGTCCTGGTTATGTAGCGTGGCCCTCTCTATCGTCACCCCAGCCACCTCCACGGGTTCGAGTATGGCCACCGGGGTAAGCGCCCCGGTCCTGCCCACACCGACCTCTATGCCGATGACCCGCGTGGTCCCGTGCTTGGCCGGGAACTTGCAGGCGAGCGCCCAGCGGGGACTCCGGGTACGGACACCGAGCCGCTCCTGAAGCTTGAGGCTGTTTACCTTTATGACCGTACCGTCGAGCTCGTAGCCGAGTTTGTCCCTCATGTTTTCCAGTTTCCTGTGGTAGACGAGCGTCCCCTCTATCCCCTTCGCTACCTCCACGAGCGGGTTTACCTTGAGGCCGAGTTTTTTCAAGTACTCCAGCGTCTTGCCGTGAGTGGCAAAGCTCTTCCCCTCGACCGTGCCCACGCCGTAGCAGAAGATGTCGAGCGGCCGGGCGGCCGTGACCCTCGGGTCGAGCTGGCGGAGCGAGCCGGCCGCGGCGTTACGGGGATTTACAAAGGGGGGCTCGTTCCTCTCTTCTCGCTCCTTATTTATATCCCCAAAACTCTTGAGCGGGATGAATATCTCGCCGCGTACCTCTATCCTCTTTGGAAGGTTTTTTCCTATTAGCACGAGCGGGATGCTCTTAACGGTCCTTAGGTTCGAGGTTATATCCTCCCCGGTATAGCCGTCGCCCCTGGTGGAGCCGTTCGTGAAGACGCCGTCTTCATACACGAGCTCCACGGCCAACCCGTCTATCTTGGGCTCCACGGCGTACTCCACAGGCTTGTCCGTCTTAAGGAATCTTTTGACCCCCTCGTCGAACTTTATCCCTCCCTCACGGTCCGAGGCGTTAAAGATACTCAGCATGGGGAGGGTGTGGGTTACGGTGCCGAACTCCTTAAGTGGAGCGGCCCCGACCCTCCGGGTGGGGGAGTCAGGGGTCAGGAGGGCGGGGAACTCTTCCTCGAGGGCTTCGAGCCGCCGCATCAGGCGGTCGAACTCCGCGTCGGTTATCTCCGGGGCGTCGAGGACGTAGTAGAGGTGGTTGTGGCGGTTAATTTCCTCGCGGAGCCGCGCTGCTTCTTTAGCCGCTTTCGTGTCCTTCATGGCCCTATTTTTAGCACAGGGGAGGGGATTGGTCAATCCGGGTGGAGGGGGGTAACTCGGTTGACCGCCGCGCGGCCCCCGTGTATAATCCCATCATGAACGAAGGCGGCACCTTCCTCATGGCCATGGCCCTCACCACGCTCGCCGGGCTCTCCACCACCGTGGGGAGCCTGATAGGGATCTTCTACAAAGAGCCGGGGCCGAGATACATGGCCTTCACCCTCGGCTTCTCGGCCGGGGTGATGGTGCTGGTCAGCTTTGTCGAACTGCTCCAGCAGGCGATCCTCTCCGTTGGCTTTGCCCAGGCACACTTGGCCTTCTTCATCGGGATGTTCGCCATGCTCCTTATAGACTTCCTGCTGCCGCACTCCTATATCCTCGAAACCCACCATGGGAGTGTAGGACACGGGGGGGCAGGGAAGGCCAAGACCGGCAGGCTGCAAAAAGCCTCGCTCATGGTGGCCGTCGGCGTGGGCATACATAACTTCCCCGAGGGGATGGTAACGTTCGCCGGAACGCTCAAGGACGTGAATATCGGGATAGCCCTTGCCTTCGCCGTCGCCATACACAATATCCCCGAGGGGATAGCGGTCTCGGTCCCGATCTATGCCTCGACCGGGAGCCGGAAGAAGGCCTTCTGGTGGTCGTTCCTCTCCGGGGCGAGCGAGCCGGTGGGGGCGCTCCTGGCCGGTATCGTGCTCATGCCCTTCTTAAGCGAAGCGCTCCTCGGATGGATGTTCGCCATGGTGGCCGGCTTCATGGTCTTCATATCGTTCGACGAACTCCTGCCCATAGCCCAATCCTACGGCGAGGCGCACGTGGCCATAGTCGGCGTGATGGTCGGCATGATGGTGATGGCGCTTAGCCTGGCGATCCTTATCTGAACCCCTTAATCCCTGCCGGACCCCTTCACTTCCCTGGGTTTTCAAAAATAACGGGCATTCGCTTGACTTCGCGTTATTTTGTTGTAGAGTCTACCCATGCTTAACAAAAAACAACATGAGGAGGATTACGCGGATGTCACGGATTTTGGGGAATACTGTACTGTTGCTTGCACTATTTTCGTTCACGGTTATGGGTGTAGAGAGCTCCATTGCGGCCGAGGAGAAAGTGTCCAATGAGGGCTTCGTTACGACCGCGGACGGCCCGGCGGAGAGGATAAGGATAGCGAAGGTGAGCGGAGCTAACCCGGCCGCGCTCGGCGACCCGGGCGGAAGGCCCGTCAGGGAGTTCACCATGGTGGTGGGCAACTTGAGCGTGGAGATAGCCCCGGGTGTTAAGGTCATGACCTGGGGCTTCGGCCTCGAAGGGGAGGAGCTCTCGGTGCCCGGCCCGGAGATACGCGTGGACGAGGGTGACTTCGTGAGGGTCTACTTCAAAAACACCCACGTCATGCCGCATACCATACACTTCCACGGGCTGAACGCCCCGTTCCACTCCGACGGCGTGCCGGGGTTGAGCCAGAAGAACGTCATGGGCAACGAGGTCTTCGTATACGAGTTCGTGGCCAGGCGCCCCGGCACCCACGCCTACCACTGCCACTACCAGACCCTGTCGCACCTCGATATGGGCATGTACGGGGCCTTCATAGTGAAACCCAAAGACGAGAAGTACGAGACCGACCGGGATATCGTCTGGTTCCTCGACGAGTGGTCCGTCATAGAGGAAGGGGAGTGGTATGACCTGCCCATGGCGGGTACTAACGGCAAGTATAACTACTTCACCATAAACAGCGTTTCCTGGGGGGACCTGGGCGCGGCCATCGGCGGGCTGAAGCTCGGTGAGAAGGTGAGGGTGCGTATGATAAACATGGGCTACAAGAACCACTCCATGCACATACACGGACACAAGACCTCCGTCACCCACTATGACGGCTACGCGGTAAAAGACCCCCATTTTATCGACACCATACCCATAGCCCCGGGCCAGAGGATAGACTTCATATTCGAGGCCGACAACCCGGGCATATTCCCGGCCCACTGCCACGTGGTGCCGCATGTGACCAATAACGGGGTCTACCCCGGCGGGATGCTCACCGGTATTGTGTACGAGGGCTTTGAACTCGGAAAACTCCCGGAAGCGGTCGACGATTACGCCAGGAGACACTTCCCCATGACGCCCGGGCCTTGAGCTAAGGAGGAAGTCTGAGG